>DATHKV010000229.1:0-3691 GCA_035488895.1 Steroidobacteraceae bacterium | reverse complement strand
CGGAGCGGAACTGACATCGTGGCGATCATAGATCCGGGGCACGCCGCAAAGCAGCTGATTTACGAGAGAATATTCCGTTCCGCCACGTTGATCGCGGCGATATTGGTTCTGTTGATACTGGGCGGCGTCGCCGTCTCGTTGCTGCGCGGCGCGTGGCCGGCCCTGTCGCACTTCGGTTTCGCTTTCGTCAGCCGCGAGATTTGGAATCCGGTGACCGATCAATTCGGCGCACTGGCGCCGATTTACGGCACCATGGTCACCTCCCTGATTGCCATGCTGATCGCGGTACCGACGGGTTTCGGTATTGCGTTGTTCCTGACCGAGATGTGCCCGCCGCTGTTGAAAAGGCCCATTGGCGTCGCCGTCGAGCTGCTCGCCGCGGTGCCCAGCATCATCTTCGGAATCTGGGGGCTGTTCGTGCTCGCGCCCGTGCTGCAGCGGCATGTGCAGCCCTGGCTGATCCGCAATTTGGGCGACATCCCCGCCATCGGCCACTTGTTCAGCGGTCCGCCTTACGGGATTGGCATTCTCACGGCCGGAGTGGTGCTGGCCATCATGGTGCTGCCCTTCATCGCGGCCACCATGCGCGACGTGTTCGACACAGTGCCGTCCATGCTCAAGGAGTCAGGCTATGGGCTCGGCGCCACGACGTGGGAAGTCATTTGGAATGTCGTCGTGCCGCATTCCCGGGTGGGGATCGTGGGCGGGATCATGCTGGGTCTGGGGCGTGCGCTCGGCGAAACCATGGCAGTGACCTTCGTTATCGGCAACGCGCATCGCATCAGCTCATCGCTTCTGGCGCCGGGCACAACCATCTCCTCGGCCATTGCCAATGAATTCACGGAGGCGGTGGGCGATTTGTATACCTCCTCACTCATCGCGCTGGGACTGCTGCTATTCCTGATCACGTTCACCGTGATCGCGCTGGCGCAGGCCATGCTGCGCCGGCTCGAGCGGCGCACCGGAGCCGTCGCATGAATCGGCGCATGCTGCGCAAGTTCAAGAACGGAGCGTTTCTGCTGCTGTCGCTCATCGCCACCTTGACGGGGCTGGCGTGCTTGGCTGCAATCCTGTGGACCTTGATCTCGCATGGCGTGTCGGGTCTGTCGGGCCGCATCTTTACCCAAATGACGCCGCCGCCGGGCAGCCAGGGCGGGTTGCTCAATGCCATCTACGGCAGCGGCGTGATGACCTTGCTGGGAATTCTGATCGGTTCGCCCATCGGCGTGCTTGCCGGCACTTATCTGGCGGAATACGGCAGAAATTCGCGCTTGAGCATGGTGATCCGCTTCATCAACGATGTTCTGTTGAGCGCACCCTCGATCATCATCGGCTTGTTCGTTTATGAAATCGTCGTGGTCCGCATGGGGCATTTCTCCGCGATCGCAGGCGCCCTTGCCTTGGCCATCCTCGCGATTCCGGTCACCCTGCGCACAACGGAAGACATGTTGAATCTCGTGCCCATCGGCATGAAGGACTCATCGGCGGCGCTTGGAGCCTATCCCTGGCGTACGATCTTGAGCGTGCTCTATCCGGCGGCCCGCAGCGGAATCGTCACGGGATTGCTGCTCGCCATCGCGCGCATCAGCGGCGAAACCGCGCCGCTGCTCTTTACCGCGCTCAACAATCAATTTTGGAGCACCAATCTGAACGCGCCCATGGCGAATCTGCCGGTCGTGATCTTTCAATTCGCCTTGAGTCCCTACAAGGACTGGCAGGATCTGGCCTGGGCGGGCGCGTTGATCATCACGGTAACCATATTGATCCTGAGTATTTCGGCGCGGGTCATATTGGCGCTGCTGCAGGCTGAACGCGGGGCAGGCCGATGATTCCATCGACCAAGCCGCCCAAGCATCTCAAGATGCGCGTGCCGTATCCGGTGGCCGACGAGCCGCCAAAGGATTTGGGGCCGCCAAAAATCGAGGTGCGTTCCTTGAATTTCTACTACGGTGCGCTGCAATCGCTGCACAACATCAACATGACCCTGGCCGACCGTTCGATATCGGCGTTCATCGGACCCTCGGGCTGCGGCAAGTCGACGCTGCTGCGCGTGATGAATCGGATGTATGCCCTTTACCCCAAGCAGCGGGCCGAGGGCGAATTATTGATCGGGGGCCGCGATATTTTGGGGCCTGCCGTGGATGTGGCGGAGCTTCGCTATCGTGTCGGCATGGTGTTTCAGAAACCCACGCCGTTTCCCATGTCGGTGTTTGAGAACGTGGCATTTGGATTGCGTCTGGCCGGAGGGATGCGCGCCGCCGATCTCAAGGTGCGCGTCGAATCCGCGTTGCGCGATGCCGCCATCTGGGATGAGGTCAAGGACAAGCTCAACGCCGACGGGCGCAGCCTTTCCGGAGGACAACAGCAGCGTCTGTGCATCGCGCGTGCGATCGCGGTGCAGCCCGAGGTGTTGCTGCTCGATGAGCCGACTGCGGCGCTCGATCCGATTTCCACGCTTCGCGTCGAGGAGACCTTGCAGGCATTGCGCGAGAAGTTTTGCATCGTGGTGGTCACCCACAATTTGCAGCAGGCCGCGCGGGTCTCGAACGTCACGGGATTCATGTTCATGGGAGAACTGGTCGAGATTGGTCCGTCGAGCCAAATCTTCACCTCGCCCAAGGATCGCAGGACCGATGACTACATCACGGGGCGATTCGGTTGACGTCGGGCAATAACACCGGCTTGAACCAGAGCGCTGCCGCGACGCCGGCGGCCCCCGCAGATGCGCGCGACAAGGTATTCGACCCCGTCATGACGGCGCGCAGCGTCAGCGTCACCTACGGCGACAAATGCGCGGTTCGCAACGTCACGCTCGATATCGGACGCAATCAAGTGCTCGCCCTGATAGGACCGTCGGGTTGCGGCAAGTCGACGTTTTTGCGCTGCCTGAACCGCATGAACGACACCATCGCGAGTGCGCGCGTCGACGGCACGATCACGTTGGACGGGCAGAATATCTACGACAAGAAGCAGGACGTCGCGCAATTGCGTGCGCGAGTGGGCATCGTTTTTCAAAAGCCCACGCCGTTTCCGCACTCGATCTACGCGAATGTGGCCTATGGGCCGCGCATCCATGGCCTCACCCGTAATCGCGCCGACATGGATGATTTGGTTCAGTCGAGCCTTGCGCGCGCGGGACTGTGGGAAGAAGTAAAGGACCGCCTGGCGACTCCCGGCACCAGCCTTTCGGGCGGGCAGCAACAGCGTTTGTGCATTGCCCGCACCATCGCGGTCAATCCGGAAGTCATCCTCATGGACGAGCCGACCTCGGCGCTCGACCCGATCGCGAGCGCCAAGATCGAGGACCTGATCGATGAGTTGCGCGAAAACTATGCGATCGCCATCGTCACGCACAACATGCAACAGGCGGCACGCGTCTCGCAGCGCACCGCCTATTTTCATTTGGGCGATCTGATCGAAGTGGGTCCGACAGACCGCGTCTTCACCAATCCGCAGCAAAGGCTCACCGAAGACTACATCACGGGGCGATTCGGCTAGTACCCCGGCACTGTGAATTTGAGCGGCGTGAATGTTCCAGCGTGATAGAAAGCTTCGAGGCCCGGAAGAACGCAGTGCCTCGAAGCTTTCTATCACCCTGGAGCTTTAAGGCCCGACGCTCAAACTCACGGTGACGGTGCTGGAGGACGAGCCTCGAATGGCTACCAACCGTCGGGTGCGCCGGCATGTGATA
>DATHKV010000228.1:0-5918 GCA_035488895.1 Steroidobacteraceae bacterium | reverse complement strand
GTCGGCGACCCTCTTGAGCGCATGCTGCTGATCTGCAATCGATTTGCCATGCTTGCGCAACAAAAAATCGCATGTCCTTGCCAGCTCCACGGTATACCTTTCGTAAATACCCGCGGCGTCGCGCAAAAGTTGCGGCATTGTGGATAATATTTTGTCGCGCCCCACCCCTGTCGCCTGGGTCAGGCGTCTTTCAGCGTAGTCGGTCAGCACCCCGAAACCTTTAATGGGGTTGTTAAAGATGTCATCCACCGCTGCCTTCAACTCGCCCAACGACTTGCCCAGGTTCTTGAGCCCGGACAATGCTATATACAGTCTCAGGACCTCGTTTGTTCCCTCGAAAATCGTCAAAATGCGGCAATCCCGAGTGATCTGCTCATACGGGTATTCGCGCATAAAGCCGCTGCCGGCGGCGATTTGCAGGGCTTCATAGGCGCTGCGCTGCAAGGCCTCGCTAGCAAACACCTTGCTGATCGCCGCTTCCACCGAATAGTCCTCAATACCGGAATCAATGTAGTGAGCGACCATCCAGACCACGCTCTCCGCTGCAAAGCAGTCGAGCGTCATCTGAGAGATTTTCTCGCGGACGAGCCCGAATTGCGCGATCGGCTGATTGAACTGCTTGCGGCTCTGCGCCTGGGCCGCCGACAGGGCAATCAGCGCCTTCATGCCGCCGACCGCGCCGCCGCCGAGACCCGTACGCCCATTGTTCAAAATCGCCATTGCCACTTTGAACCCCTTGCCCTCGACGTCCAGCACGTTCTCAGCAGGCACCCGGACGTCCGCAAAATTCACCGTGGTGGTCGACGAGGCGCGGATTCCCATCTTGTCCTCATGATGCCCGTGGCTCACCCCCGGCCACGCCGCCTCGACCACGAAGGCGGTTATCTTGCCTGCGGGAGATGACGTCCGTGCGAACACGGTGTACAGGTCGGCAATGCCGCCATTGGTAATCCAGATTTTTTCGCCGTTGAGCGTCCAGGATCCATCGGCGTTCTTGACCGCCTGGGTGCGAATCGACGCCGCATCGGATCCCGCTCCGGACTCGGTCAGGCAGAAGGCCGCTATCATCTCGCCGGTGGCCAGTTTCGGCAGATAGCGCCGGCGCTGTTCGGGCGTCCCAAAAAGCAGGATGCCCTTCATGCCGATGGAGCTGTGCGCACCGATGGTGAGCGACACGGAACTGTCATGCGAACTGCTCTGGCTCAAGACCCGCGCATAGCCGGCATTGGACAGCCCGAGTCCGCCGTGCTCTTCCGGAATGATGAGGCCGAACAGGCCCAAGTCGCGCAGCCCCTGAATGAATTCCGCCGGCTGTTCCGCCTCGCGATCCCAGCGTTTGAAGTCTTCGCGCTTCGGTCCCAAGAACTGATCGATCGCGTCGACCATCAACCGCAGCACTTCTTGATCCTTGTCGCGCAGCTCAGGATAAGGAAACAACTGATCCTCGAGGATGCGTCCTGCGATCAGATTTTTGGCGACGCTCATCGGTTTTCTATTCGGCGATGCGATCTATGATGAGATCGAGCGGACCGTCGTGACCCACGTCGTAGGAAAGTTCGCCATATAAATCGCCCGCTGCGGGAACGGGTCGTCCGCTGAAGGAGACGCGCGCCGTCACCGAGACTCGTTTTCCTGCCACGAGCACGCGGCCCGGCATCATGGAATCCGCGGCCGACAATCGAACCTGGGTACCGATCGCGTCGCTGGTGAGGCGCTTTGCTGCGAGCGGTGGGCCACTACTCTCTGGCTCACGAGCGAATACGAACAAAGGCGTCTCCGGTTTCAAGCGCGATTTCAAGGCGGGCGCTATGTGTATATTGACAGTGACCAGGGGCGTTGCCGACCCCTCGGAACTCGCGCTCGTCCCTGCCGCCGACGCGTTCGTCCCCGATTCCGCCGCAGCTCCCAGCGACGCGATGCGCGCGTCCAACATCTCTTCGATCTGCGGCGGCGGATGCAGACCTTTGAGCGCCGTCCAACGGCTGCGCGCGAGCGCATTGTCGCCGCGCGTTGCCGCGGCAAATCCGCCGTACAACAGCGCCTTCGGGTTTTCCGGCGCCAGGTTGAGCGCATCTTCGAACAATTGCATGGCCTGCGGCGAGATCTGACCGCCGGCGCGCAAACTGATGGCTTCACCAAGCCCTAAAGAGGCTTCCACGCTCTTGGCGTCGAGCCGATGCGCGCGATCATAGGCGCCGACCGCATCGTCCATGCGCTGCAGCGCCAAGTACGAGCGGCCGAGCATCAGCCAGCCGGCCAAGTCATTGGGATCGTCGCGCAGATGCTTTTCGAGCTTCGCCACCATGGCGATGACCTCGGGAGCGGGCGTCGTCTCCTGAGCCTGCGCCTGCGCTGGTGCGTGCCAATCCCAATTCGACCACAGCGGATACAAACCTGCCGCCGCGCCGGCCAAGACTAACGCGGCCACCGCGCCAACCAGGCGGTTTTTTTTGTCGCGTATCAGCGGTGCCGCGACGACGGCCGCGGCGATCGCAGCCATGACCGCTGCGATTATAAGGAAGGAACTCATTCGTCGAGCGGCATGCGCGAGCGCTGTCGTACGACGCGGAAGATGATGAAGCCGCCCACCAGCACCATGAAGAACGGCGCGCCCCAGATCAACGCCGTCTTTGCCGTCAGCGGCGGCGCGAAGCGCACGAACTCGCCGTAGCGATCGGTCATGAACTTGAAGATGGCGTCATCGCTCTTGCCCGCTACCAGCATTTCGCGCACCTGCCGGCGCAAATCCGACGCGAGTTCCACATTGGAATCGGCGATCGACTCGTTTTGGCACACCAGGCAGCGAAGCTCCTTCGTGATGCGCTCGAATCGACCCTGCAGCGCAGGATTTTGCAGCTGACCATGCGGATCGAGGCCGGGACCTTGTTCCTGCGCGAAAGCGCCGGCCACGCAGAATGACAGGGCCAATGCCCACAGGGTCGCCTGCGGGCGAATCATGTGCCGCTCCGCGCAGCCGCGATCCGCGGCAGGAATTCCTTTTCCCAAACCTCCGGCGTGATGGGGGAAATGAACTTGAAGACGATCCGGCCCTTGGCATTCACCAGATAGGTCTCGGGTGCGCCGTACACGCCCCAATCAATTGCCGTGCGGCCGTCCTTGTCGAAGGGCACAGCCGTATAGGGATTGCCGAGCTGCTCGAGCAGCATCTTGGCCTTGTTGCGGTCGTCCATGTAGTCGAGCCCGATGATGGGAACGACTTTGTCACGCGAGATGGCCAGCAGCGCCTCGTGCTCCTGTCGGCACGGCAGACACCAGGAGGCCCAGACATTGAGCACGTACACCTGGCCCTTGAGGGTCGAATTGGTTACCGAGCGCGATTCATCGAGCACGTCCGTCAGCGTGAACTCGGGCGCGGGTTTGCCGATCAGAGGCGAAGGCAGCGCGTGAATATCCCGTTTGGGATTCAAGCCCATCGCAAACAGCACGACGAGCGCGACGAATGCCGCAAAGGGCAGCAGGAACTTCCACATCAGCTTAAGCCCGGTTCTGGGCGCGGGTTCGGCGGCGAGGCAATCTCTTGTGCGCCGACCGGCACTTTGGAACGGTATCGGCGATCAGTGGCGGCGATCAGGCCGCCGAGTGCCATCACGATCGCGCCGAGCCAGATGTAGCGCACCAGAGGCTTGTATTGAATGCGCATGCTCCAGGCGTCGTCGCCCAGGGGGTCGCCCATGGCAACGAACAAATCGCGCGCCCAACTCACGGAAATCGCCGCCTTGCTGTTGCTCGTCTGCTGCACCCAGAATTGACGTTTTTGCGGCAGCAAGGTGGTCACCGGCTTGCCGTTGCGGGTCACTTCGACCGTGCCCTGCACCGCGTCGTAATTCGGTCCTCGAACTTTCGCCGCGCTGACGAACTTGAACACGTAGCCGCCGATCGCGTAGCTGCCGCCGGGCTTCAGCGCCACATCTTTCTCGATCTTGTAGCTCTCGACGCCGCTCGCGCCGATGGCAAACATGCCGACGCCGAGGTGCGCGATCGACATGCCGAGCAGCGCCGCGGACAGTGTTTGCTTCTGCCGCAGCCTTCTGACGGGTTCGAGCAGCGCGGAGAAAATAATCCAGAACCCGAAGCTGAAGCCGACGAGACCCACGGGGTGAAATTCTCTGAACACCAACCCCTGGATCGCGACCGCCAGCAGCACCGCCGCACCGGCCAGCCACCAAATGGGTTTGGCGGTCACGGTGAGCTTGCCGCGTCGCCAGGCCGAATGCATGCCGACGGCGAGAAATATCATGAGCGGGAACACCGGCACCAGGAACATCAGCGCGAACACCGGCGGCCCAACCGAAATCTTGCCCACGCCGAGCACTTCGTAGACCAGCGGCGACAAGGTGCCCCACAGCACCAATGCAGCCACGCTCACCAGAATGACATTGTTGACCAGCAGGAAAAACTCGCGCGAGTACAGTTCGAAGCCGCCGGGCGCGTACAGTTTCGGCGCGCGCCACGCATACAAGGTCAGGGAACCGCCGATGGTCAGCACCAGGAACGCGAGAATATAGAGACCGCGCGTCGGGTCGGTGGCAAAGGAATGCACAGACACCAGCACGCCGGAGCGCACCAAGAAGGTCCCCACCAGGCTCAGCGAGAACGCAAAGATCGCGAGCAGCAGCGTCCAGCTCTTGAAGATGCCGCGCTTCTCCGTAACGCTCAAGGAGTGGATCAATGCCGTCCCCACCAGCCACGGCATGAAGGAGGCGTTCTCGACCGGATCCCAGAACCACCAGCCGCCCCAGCCTAATTCGTAGTAGGCCCACCAGCTGCCCAAGGCAATGCCGATGGTTTGAAACAGCCAGGCAAAAATCGTCCAAGGCCGCGTCCACTTCGCCCAAGCCTGATCGAGCCGGCCTTCCAGCATGGCGGCGCAGGCAAATGCGAACGCGACCGAGAAGCCTACGTAGCCCGTATAGAGCATGGGCGGATGAATCGACAGTGCGAAGTCCTGCAGCACCGGGTTCAAGTCCGCACCGTCCTGCGCCGCGGGAATCAAGCGCAGGAAGGGGCTCGAAGTCCACAAGGTAAACAGCATGAAGCCTGAACTGATGAGGCCCATGACTCCGAGTACCCGGCTCGAAAAGGTCAAGGGCAAGCCGCGGCTGAAAGCCGCCACCGCGACACTCCAGATCGACAGAATCAAGATCCACAGCAGCAACGAGCCCTCGTGCGCACCCCACAGCGCCGCGACCTTGTAGAACAGCGGCAGTTGCGAGTTCGAATTGCGCGCCACGTACAGCACCGAGAAGTCATCGTGTACGAAGCAGTACACCAGGCAGGCAAAGGCCATGGCGACAAACACAAACTGCCCGGTCACCGCGGGCCGTGCCACCGCCATCCAAGTGGGTTTGGACCTCCAAGCCCCCGTCAGGCCGAAGAAGGCCTGCGATAAGCTCAAGGTGAAGGCGAGAATCAGAGCGAATATGCCGAGTTCAGCTGCCATGAGACCTCTTTAGCCCTCAACTGCCCGGGCCGCGGCCGGCCGCCGCTGGTTTGTTCTTCAAAGATGCCGCGACTTCCGGCGGCATGTACTTCTCGTCGTGCTTTGCCAGTACTTCATCCGCGACGAAGGCGCCGCTCGAGCCCATCGTGCCATGCGCGATGATGCCTTGGCCTTCCCGAAACAAATCCGGCAACACGCCGGTGTATTCAACCGGGACTTCATGAGCGTAGTCGCTCAGAACGAAGCGCACCCTCAAATCCCCCGGCTTGCGGTCCACACTGCCCTTCACCACCATGCCGCCGATGCGGAAGCGCTTGGCGAGCGGCGCCTTGCCCTCGACGACTTGCGTGGGGTCGAAATAGAACATGATGTTCTCGCGCGAGGCCATGACGGCGAGCGACACGGACGCGGCGACGCCGCCCAGGATGCCGAGCACGACGAACAAACGTTTGCGCCG
>DATHKV010000227.1:0-39344 GCA_035488895.1 Steroidobacteraceae bacterium | reverse complement strand
TCTGGGCATCAAGATCGCCATCGATGATTTTGGAACGGGCTACTCGAGCTTGAGCTACCTCAAGAATTGGCGCGTCGACGCTCTGAAGATCGACAGGAGTTTCGTCCGCGATCTGGTGACCGATTCGAGCGACCTGGCCATCGTCAGCGCAATCATCGCAATAGCGCGGCATCTGCACATCGAGGTGATCGCAGAAGGAATCGAGGCTTATCAGCAGGTTGAGATTTTGAGGCGCCTGGGTTGCACTGTGGGACAGGGATTTCTCTTTGCGCGGCCCGTGCCTGCCGATGAAATCTTGAAGCTGCTGCGCGATAGCGCGGAGCCGCCGAAGGAACAAGAAGAGGACATGCTGGAGTTGTTCAGCGCCGGTCGCGCCTAAGGCGTGGGCGCGCTTAAGGCGTCGGCGCGCCGCTCTCCGCCAGTTCGCCTTCCCATTTGGCGACCATGACGGAGGCGACTGCATTGCCGAGCACATTGGTGGCGGTGCGTCCCATGTCGAGCACATGATCGACGGCGAGCACAAATACCAATCCTTGTTCGGGCAGGCCGAAATAAGCCAAGGACGCCGCGATCACCATCAATCCGGCGCGCGGCACCCCGGCGATACCCTTGCTCGTGACCATGAGAATGAGCAGCATCGTAATCTGTTGCTGCACGCTCAGGTCAATGCGATAGACCTGTGCGATGAAAAGCACTCCAAATGAGCAATACATGGCGGAGCCGCAGAGGTTGAAGGAATACCCCAGGGGCAGCACAAAGGAGGCGATGCGAGTGCTGACCCCGAAGAACTCCAATCGTTCCAAAGTCAGCGGATAGGCTGCTTCGGAGCTGGAGGTGGAAAATGCCAACAGCAGGGGCGAACGGATCTCCGTCAATAACCGCGCAGTTCGCCTGCCGATGCCGGCATAGAGAACCAAGGCGAAGAACACCCATAGAACCACGAGCGCCAGGTAGAAGCTGCCGATGTACTTTGCATACACCAACAACACGTTCAAACCCTGGCTCAGGACGGTGGCGGCGAGCGCAGCGAAGATGGCCAGAGGCGCCAAAGCCATGACGTAGCGGGTCACTCTCAAGATGACGGCGGCAATCTCGTCAATGGTGTCGATGAGACTCTTGACCTTGGGACCGAGGGCGGAGGCGGCCGCGCCAAAAAACACCGAAAACACCACGATTTGCAGTATTTCGTTGTTTGCCATCGCCTGGACGATGGAGGTGGGAATGATGTGATCGAGAAAGTCCTTGAAATGGAATGCCGTGGGCGCCGCTGTGCCGCCCGCCGCGGCGGCGGCAGACAGGCCAAGGCCCGGCTTGAACAGCTGGACCGCCGCAAGACCGATCGTCATCGATACCAGCGTCGCCATCACGAACCAACCGAGTGCCTTGGCACCGATTCGGGCGATCGAGGCGGCGCCCTCCATGCGTGCGACACCCACGACGAGCGTTGAGAACACCAATGGCGCTATGATCATCTTGATGAGGCGCAAGAAACTGCTCGTGACGAGCGAGAAGGCCGCGGCAGCGTTGTCGGCTGCGGGGCCGGTGCCGAGAATTTGATGCAGAAGCAATCCGAATAGGGGCCCGGTGATCATGGCGATGATGACAAACCATGTCAGGCGGGATTTCATTGGCGTACCTTTTAGCACAGAGTTTATGAATACAAATAGCCCGGAGCAGAAACCCCTGACCATGCGCTCGATTCGCGAGGCCCACGCGCGCATCCGCGACAAGATTCATCGCACGCCCGTGATGACCAGCGAGGTGTTGGACGCGATGGCGGGAAATAAGCTGTATTTCAAGTGCGAAAACCTGCAGAAGGTGGGCGCCTTCAAGGCGCGCGGCGCCACCAACGCCGTATTTCTCCTATCCGATGCGGAGGCGGCGAAGGGGGTGGTCACTCATTCCTCGGGCAATCACGCCGCCGCGTTGGCCCGCGCCGCTCGATTGCGCGGCATCCCGGCCTTCATCGTCATGCCCAGTAATTCGCCGCAGGCCAAGCAGGCCGCGGTGCGACGCTACGGCGGCGAGGTGGTGCTTTGCGAACCCACGTTGGCCGCGCGCGAGTCAACCGCCCGGCAGGTGATGGAGCGCACGGGCGCAGCCTTCATCCACCCGTACGACGATCTGCGGGTGATGGCGGGACAGGGTACGACGGCCATCGAGCTGCTCGAGGATGTCCCGGATCTCGATGTGATTCTATGTCCCGTGGGCGGCGGGGGGCAGCTCAGCGGCATCGCGGTGGCGGCAAAAGACATCAAGCCGAGTGTGCGCGTGGTCGGCGTTGAGCCGGCCGGCGCGGACGATGCGGCGCGTTCGCTCAAGGCGGGCCGCATCATCCCCATGCTGGAACCGCGGACCATTGCCGACGGTCTCAAGACTACTTTGGGAGAGAGACCGTTCGCGGAGATCATGCGATTGGTGGACGATATCGTCACGGTGCAGGAGGAGTCGATCGTGCAGGCGATGCGTCAAATTTGGGAGGTCATGAAACTCATCGTCGAGGCTTCCGGCGCGGTCAGTTACGCGGCCATCGTCGAGGGCAAAATCGGCGCGTCGGGAGCCAAGATCGGGATCATATTGAGCGGCGGCAATCTCGACCTTAACCGTCTTCCGTGGCAGTAGTCTAATCCAGCAGCAGCGGACTCACGGCATGCTCTTCCGCGATGCTGCCGGCGAGCGACAAGGCTTGTGCACGAGTGGGTGTGTCGGTCACCCAGCGGGTTGCCGGCGGCAGGGGTTGGTCGGTGAGCAGCGCGAGCAGGCTGGCGTTCGTGACTTCAACGGAATCGAAGGGTGTGCCGTGGCGTGAGCCGCGCACCACCACGAGCTCTGCCCGCAGCCGCTTGGCGAGATCGCGCTTTTCCGCCAGCGGCGTGAAGTCCTTCTCGGCGGCGATCAGCAGAGTTCGGCATTTCAACCGGTCGAGCCGATCCAGTATCGCCCAGCGGGCCAGGGCCAGACCGGTTCCGAGGTAGGAGTTGGCGGGTACCGATCCCATCGCGCGAGCCGCATGCTCGCGCATGGCGCGCTGCCAGGGTTCCGGAAACAATCTCGCTGCCATCAAACACGCGGCGCGCGGCATACCCAGCATCCGCACGACAGTCGCCGCGACGTAGGTCTCGAGCCATTTGCGCAGGTCACGGGGTTGATAGGTCGCCAGGCTGTTGATCAGTCCCAGTCTGGGCACGCTGGTCGGGCGCAGCGTCGCCATCTCCAATGCCACGGCGCCTCCCAACGAGAAACCGACAATGTTGGGACGCTCGATCCCGAGGTGATCCATGAGTTTCCACAGCGCCGCGGCAAATCCCGCAATGGTGTATTCGTAGCGCGGCGGCGAGCTATGGCCGCTGCCGGGTAGATCGGGAACGATGATTCGAAAGCGATGTTCCAGTGCAGCGACCTGAAAGGCCCAGTCGGCGCCGCTGCATCCCAGGCCGTGCACCAGCAATAAAGGCTCCCCACGTCCTCGCTCGAGGTAGTGAACGGTCAACTCATCGTCACGAAAAAAAGGCATCGATCTCGCTCCTCAACAATATTCTCTCCGGCCGGCCACCTTTCGTCTGCAAAATGCCACCCGAAGTTTCACATGCTCATCGCCGATATTTTTGTAGGCCAATCCTCACAAGACGATCCCTGCTAGCATGCACGACTGATTTCAGCGGGTATGCGGGAGAATTCGAACTGTGAGCTGGCGAGGATGGACGGCCTTTGTGGCCCTCGGCATCATTTGGGGGCTGCCCTATTTTTTCATCAAGCTGGCCTTGCAGGACGTATCGCCGCTGATCCTGGCATTCAGCCGCGTGGTGCTGGCCGCACTGATACTGATGCCCATTGCCTGGCACCGGGGCGCCTTGCGTTCGCTGGGCAATCACAAGATGGCGATCTGTGCCTTCGGGCTGGTTGAATTTGCGATTCCGTTTTCGCTCATTTCTCTCGGAGAGCGCTGGATCAGCTCTTCGGTGACCGGCATTTTGATTGCGATGGTGCCGCTCTCAATCGCGCTGATTCAGCGCTTCTTCGGCATCCGCGAAGCACTCGGCGCGTGGCGCGTTTTTGGGCTGGTGGTGGGCTTTGTCGGCGTCGCGGCCCTGCTCGGGACGGGCTCGATCGCAGGGTCCCTGGGGTGGGCGGGCGTCGGCTGCATGCTGCTGGCGACGATGTGCTATGCGATCGGACCGCTGATCATTCAGCGTCACATGCATGGACTGGACTCCATCGGACCGCTTGCAGCAAGTCTCGGGGTCGCCGCACTCATCCTGTTGGTTCCTGCCGCGATGGAGTTTCCCTCGAGCTTACCCTCGCCCGTGGCGCTCCTGTCGATCGCCGTGCTCGGGACCGTGTGCACGGCGGTGGCGATGCTGTTGATGTTCTACCTGGTACGCCACGCCGGTGCCTCGCGCGCATCGGTGATCACGTATATCAATCCCGTGGTGGCCGCGCTGCTCGGCGTATGGGTGCTCGATGAGCATCTTGGTATTGGCGGCTTCATCGCATTCGCGCTCATCCTGCTCGGTTCATGGCTCGCCACCCGCGGATCCGTCGCAGGGTCCTCGAGCAAGGCGACGGTCAGCGTGTGAATCCGAGCAGTTACGCGGCTCTGCCGGAGCGTTTCTTCGCGCGCGTGGCGCCGACGCGGGTGGCGGCACCGAGCCTCATCAAAATCAATCATGCGCTCGCGGCGGAATTGAATTTCAACCGCGCGGAGACGGATAGCGGGGCATTGGCCGGCCTGTTCTCCGGCAATGCCTTGCGGCCGGGCACCGCGCCTATCGCCATGGCCTACGCGGGACACCAGTTTGGGCACTTTGTGCCGCAGCTTGGCGACGGCAGGGCGATCTTGATCGGTGAGATGCGCGATCAGGCAGGCGTGCCTCGTGACGTCCAATTGAAGGGCTGCGGGCGCACGCCCTATTCACGCAACGGCGACGGGCGCGCCGCGTTGGGCCCGGTTCTACGCGAATACTTGGTCAGTGAAGCCATGCATGCGCTGGGGATTCCGTCGACGCGTTCTCTCGCGGCCGTGACGACGGGCGAATCCGTGCAGCGCGAGGTGGCGATGCCGGGAGCCATACTCACACGCGTCGCCGCCAGCCATGTGCGCGTCGGCACGTTCGAATATTTTGCGGCTCGCGGCGATGCCGACGGCGTCAAGGTCCTGGCGGACTATGTCATCGCACGGCACTACCCGTCGGCGGCGCAGGACAGCGCGCCGTACCTGGCGTTGCTGAAGCAGGTCGTGTCGCGCCAGGCGTCGCTCGTCGCGCAGTGGATGAATGTGGGGTTCATTCACGGCGTGATGAATACCGACAACATGGCGGTGTCGGGCGAGACCATCGACTTCGGCCCGTGCGCTTTCATGGACGCATTCGACCCCGCGGCAGTTTTTAGTTCCATCGACGAGCGCGGCCGCTATGCCTACGCGAATCAGCCTCATGCCGCGGTCTGGAATCTGGCGCGATTCGCAGAGTCGCTGCTGCCGCTCATCGATGCGCAGGCGCAGCGCGCGGTGGAGGTGGCGACAGAAGTTGTTTCAGAATTTACGGCGCTGTTCGCGGACTGCTGGCTGAGCGGAATGCGCCGCAAGCTTGGGCTGACAACTGCGGAATCAGAGGATCGCCGGCTGGCCGAAGAGTTCCTCGAGGCCATGCATCGCAATCACGCGGACTTCACCTTGACGTTTCGCGCGCTCTGCGAGGCGCAGGATGATCAAGGCGCCGCGCGGATACGCGGTTGCTTTGCCGATGGGCGCGATTTTGATGACTGGGCGGAACGTTGGCGGGGCCGGCTGGCGCGCGAACCCGTGACGGCATCATCGCGCACCGAATCGATGCGGCGCGCCAATCCCGCCTATATCCCGCGCAATCACCGGATTGAACAAATGATCACGGCTGCCGTGGAGCAGGGCGACTTTGCGCCTTTCGAGCAGCTCTCGACGGTGCTGTCGCAACCCTGTCAAGAGCAAGCTGCCTTCGTGCACTACGCCGCCGCGCCGCAGGCCGGCGAGCGCGTGCTGCAAACCTTTTGCGGGACATAGCGGCGGCGGGGCTTTGCGAGGGATTGCAATGTAATGGGTTGATCGCCGGTCTTAATCTTACAGGAGTAAGATTGCGCTTATGACCCTTGTAATTTTAGTGTTTCTAGGCGGCGTGCTGACCATTGTGAGTCCCTGCATTCTGCCGGTGCTGCCTTTTGTGTTTGTTCGCTCCGAGCAAAGGTTCCTCACCAATGGCCTGCCCATGTTGGCCGGTATGGCAGTCACCTTTGCGGCCATCGCGACGCTTGCCGCCGTGGGCGGTTCCTGGGCGGTCAGAGTCAACCAATACGGACGCATCTTCGCGCTGGTGTTGCTGACTGCCTTTGCGGCCACGCTGCTGTCGCGGCGTTTGGCCGATTTGCTCGCGCGCCCGTTCGTCGCGCTGGGCAATCGGCTGACGCAAGCAGATTCGCAAGCGGCGGGCAAATTCACCGTGTTGAATTCTCTGCTGCTTGGCGTCGCGACCGGACTTCTCTGGGCGCCGTGCGCCGGCCCCATTTTGGGACTGATTCTGACGGGCGCCGCAATCTCCGGTCCGAATGCGCGCACGACACTGCTGCTGTTTGCCTACGCGGCGGGCGCCGCAACCTCCTTGGCGGTGGCGCTGCTTGCCGGTGGACGGGTGTTTGCGCTCCTGAAGAAATCGCTGGGAACCGGCGAATGGATCAGACGGGGCTTGGGCGTCGCGGTGCTCATCGCCGTCGTGGCCATTGTCTTTGGCTGGGACTCGACCGTGCTCACGCGTTTGTCGCTCAACGGTACGAACAACCTCGAGCAATCGCTGTTGGACAAGATTAATCCGCGGAGCGCGGCGCCGGGCGGCAGCATGGCAATGAGCAATTCAACGATGGCGATGAGCAACTCGACCATGGCCATGAGCAACGGCAAGGCGGATGACCATGCGATGATGAGGTCGGCGGCGAAACCCGGCGGAGATCTGCCGGTGGAAGGAGAAATACCGTCGTTCGCCGGCGCCACGCTCTGGCTGAATTCGCCGCCGCTTACGCCCGAAGCCTTGCGAGGCAAGGTCGTGGTGGTCGATTTCTGGACCTATTCCTGCATCAATTGCCTGCGCGCGCTGCCCTACGTCGAGTCTTGGTACGAAAAATATAAAAGCCACGGTCTGGTTTTGATCGGCGTACACGCGCCGGAATTCGCCTTCGAAAAGGACCCTGGCAACGTGCGTCGGGCGGTTGCGGATTTGAAGGTCACCTATCCGGTGGCGCTCGACAATGACTACGCCGTCTGGCAGGCCTTTAATAATCAGTATTGGCCCGCACATTATTTTATCGACGCAAACGGCCGCATCCGCGCGCACCACTTCGGAGAGGGCAATTACGACGAATCCGAGCAGATCATTCGAAAATTACTGACCGAGGCGGGCCAAACTGACCTGCCGCCGGCCGGAATGGGGGCGACCAAGGCCGTCGGGGTCCAGGCGCCTCCCGATGAAGCGCATGATCAGTCGCCGGAAACCTACGTGGGCTACAAGCGTGCGGATAATTTCGCCTCGCCCGGCGGCCTTGTGCAAGATCAAGCCCATACCTATGCGGCTCCTGCCGCATTGAAATTGAATCAATGGGCGCTGGCGGGGTCATGGAATGTAGACCCCGAGAAAGCGCTGCTCGCCGCCGCTCGCGGCAAGATCGAGTTTCGCTTCTACGCCCGCGATTTGCATCTGGTCTTGGGTCCCGGAAATGATGGCAAGCCCGTGCGCTTTCGCGTAACGCTCGACGGCGCCGCGCCGGGCCCAAATCATGGCGCCGACACGGACTCGAGCGGCGCCGGTGTCGTTGACCGGCAGCGTTTATTTCAACTGATTCGGCAGGCCGGCGATGTGGGCGAACATGTGTTCTCGATTGAATTCCTGGATTCCGGCGTTCAAGCGTATTCATTTACATTCGGGTGAGGTTGGGTCATGAAGGCACTGGTAAATCGTCGTTCTTTTCTCGCGGGGTTGACAGCCATGTCGGCAATCCCTTGGTTGCGCAGCGTCGCGGCACCGCTTTCCGGCCCCATGCCGGGCAACGAGGTGTCGATCGAGAATTTTTCGCCCGCCGGCAAAAGTCTGGGAATCGCGCGCGTTGCCAAGATCGTCAAGACCGATGCACAGTGGCAGGCACAACTCCCGCCGCTTTCCTATCGGGTAGCACGTCAAGCCGCCACCGAAATCGCGTTCACCGGCGAATACGACAAAAATCATGCCGATGGCATCTATCACTGCATTTGCTGCGATACCGCCCTCTATGATTCAAAAACCAAATTCGAGTCCGGCACCGGCTGGCCCAGTTTCTGGCAGCCCATTTCGGCCCTGAACGTCGTGAAGAGCAGCGACAATACGCTCGGCATGTCGCGCGATGCGATCTCGTGCCGCCGCTGCGATGCGCATTTGGGGCATGTGTTCGACGATGGTCCGAAACCGACCGGGCTGCGCTACTGCATGAATTCGGTTGCGCTGCATTTTGCGGCCCGCGCTTAAGGAGAGGTAGCGATGTTATTCCGGAAATTCTCAGCGGCGCTGCGTTTCGTGGTGCTGTTCGGCGCCGTGGGCTTGGGCGTGATGCTTTGGCGTGCACCCTTGTTCGGCGCGGAAGCGCCTGTCGTACTCGCACCGCCCGCGGTCGACAATCCCAAATCCGCCGGTCCCATGCAGACGGCCGTATTGGCGGGGGGATGCTTCTGGGGTGTCCAGGGTGTGTTTCAACACGTGCGCGGTGTGAAGAACGTGATCTCGGGTTATGCGGGAGGCGAGAAAGCCACGGCGCAATATGAAACGGTCAGCTTGGGAACCACCGGTCACGCGGAGTCCGTGCAAATAACCTTCGATCCGGCGGTGATTTCCTATGGGCAACTGCTGCAGATCGCATTTTCGGTGGTGCACGATCCCACGCAGCTCAATCGACAAGGACCCGACGCGGGCACTCAATATCGCTCCGAGATCTTCTACAGCGACGACAATCAGAAGCGCATTGCGCAGGCCTACATCGGCCAATTGGACCAGTCGCATGCTTTTGCGCGGCCCATCGTCACGCGCGTCGATCCGCTCAAGGGGTTCTATCCTGCCGAACACTATCACCAGGATTACCTGATCAATAATCCAACGCAGCCTTACATCGCAATTTACGACATGCCCAAGGTCCAGAATTTCCGGCGTACCTTTCCGGAACTCTATAGCGGACAGCCGGTGCTGGCGCACAACTGATGTTCGTCAAGAGGTCCTGGCGCGCTTGGCTGCCGGCGTTAGGCGCATGTCTCCTGGCGCTCCAGTCCCTTGCCGCGCAATCGGAGAAGGGGGTCACCGTTTTTGCCGCCGCCTCGCTGACCAACGTGCTGCAGGATCTCGGCGACGCCTTCACCAAGAACAGCAGCATTCCTGTGCGCTTCTCCTTCGCCGCGAGCTCGGCGCTCGCACGCCAAATCGAAAATGGTTCGCGCGCCGATCTGTTCTTTTCCGCGGATCTGGAGTGGATGGACTATCTGCAAGCCCGCAACTTGATCCAGCCGGAGACACGGCACGATGTGCTGGCAAATCAGCTGGTGTTGATCGGACCGGCGGACAGCAAACTCAGTCTGAAGATCGGGCCGAAATTCGCGCTGGCGGCTGCGGTGGGATCGGGGCGGCTGGCGACGGGCGATCCGGATTCGGTGCCGGTGGGCAGGTACGCGCACGAGGCGCTGGCGAATCTTGGCGTTTGGGACGACGTGGCGGCCCGCCTCGTGCGGGCGGACAGCGTGCGTTCGGCTCTGGCGTTCGTCGATCGGGGAGAAGCGGTGCTCGGCATCGTTTACGCAACCGACGCGCTCGTCGACAAGAAAGTTCGCGTCATCGACGTGTTTCCGACTTCCAGCCATATGCCCATCATCTATCCGGCGGCTTTGACCACGGGTGCGAAGGCAGAGGCCGCCAAATTTCTAGCCTATGTCCGCGGGCCGGCGGGAAATTTGGCCTTTGAGCACTACGGCTTCACGCCCTTGCACTAGGCTACCTAGCCGGCCGCCGGCAGATCAGCGTCCGCAATCGACGGAATCCCCTTGCGGATGTCTTCGGAAAAAGTGTCGCTGCGATCCGACTGTTTCGCGCGATCAGTGATTCGCCCCAGGGTTTTTAGCTGCGCCAGCGTATAGCGCTGATCCAGCCCGCCTACCCCGTAAACATAGGCGGGCAAGTAGCCCGTGAACAACAAGCGATAGCTCCAGGGCAGATAGCCGACGATCCGCTTCATCATGTGGTAGACCAGCGTGGTGCAATTGACCGTAATGGTGTTGTAGAAGCGCGGCGTATCGACGAGATTGTCCGCCTGCTCGACGTATCCTAGAAATAGCGAGCGCATCGCGGATAGCGGCATGCGAATGCGATACAAGTAATCGTCCTCGCCGCGCACATTGGTGCGGACTCGAATGACGTCGCGTTCGTCAGCGGCGATGATGCTGAGCCCGTCTCTCTTGAAGAACCCGCCGATCTCCGAGTAGGTCATATTCTTCTGCCGCCGTACTTCGACCGAGAAGGCCACATACTGGCCGTCGTCGAAGCCGAAGGAAATGAGCATGTGGGCGATTGCCCAGCCGTCCCAATACGACATGACCATGTCGACCGACCGGAGCCGGTTAAGATCATAGGTGCGGGTTTCCCAGCGCTGCGTGTAATCAGTGTTGCTGCGCCAATCGAAATTGCGGACATTGCGCAGCGTGACGAGCTGCCCGTCGATCGTACCGCGGGTGATTTGCGCGACATCGTCCGCCCAGTCGTGCTGGTTGGTCGGCCTGATGCGCTGCCACCAGATAAGCACAACTACGAAAGCCAGGGCAAAACCGGCGAGTGCGAGCCCGGCGCTACCCCGCCAGAGCACAATCAGGAGGCCCGCGTTGAATGCGGCCCACAGGATCATAAGGGTGTTCTTCAGCTGTGCGCCGGGCGCCTGATACCAGAGCGCCAATCCGGTCCAAATCGCCGGTACCACAATCAGCAGGCTCTCCAGCAGCGCTATTGCAATACTCAGAACGCTGGAGCTATCGGCTGCCATGGTTGCGGCATTGTGCCAGCAACGTGCAAGGCGTGGCGACGATTGATTGACATGCACTGTCGGCGCAAGGTACGGTTTCGTGTGACTGAATCGACTGCATTTCGCCTCAACGTTCCCTTCATCAAAGAGCTCGGAGTCGAGTTCCTGAGCGCCGCCGACGGCCGATCCGAAGTGGCGCTCAACCTTGAGCCATGGCATCTCAATAGCTGGTCCGTCGCGCATGGCGGCGTGCTGATGTCGTTGCTCGACGTTGCGATGGCGGTCGCGGGACGATCGCTCAATGCCGGCGCCGGCGGCGGCGTGACGGTCGAAATGAAGACCAGCTTTCTGCAGCCTGCCAAGGCGGGTTCGCGGCTTCTCGTCTCCGGGTTTGCCTACCATCGTTCCACGACCATGGCTTTTTGCGAGGGCGAAGTGCGCGATGCCGGGGGGCGATTGATCGCGAAGGCGATGGGAACGTTCAAATACCTAAAAGCCGGGGTTGCCGATGGCTGAATCCTATCGCCGCATTGTGCTGGCATCCCGGCCGCATGGCTGGCCGAGCCCGGAGAACTTCCGCCTGGAAGAGGTGCCGAGTCCCGCGTTGGGCGAGGGCGAAGTGCGCGTCCGCAATCGCTATCTGTCGCTCGATCCCTATATGCGGGGGCGAATGAACGATGCGAAATCCTACGCCGCGCCGCAAATGCTCAACGAGACCATGGGCGGTGCTGCGGTCGGAGAGGTGGTGGAGTCGCGCAGTAGTCACTTTGCGGTTGGCGATACGGTGCGCGGCATGCTGGGTTGGGCCGAATACGGTGTCAGCAAGGCGGAGGGCATCGGCAAGGTTGACGCGCGCCAGATTCCGCTGTCGGCCTACCTGGGAGTCGTCGGCATGCCGGGCATGACCGCTTGGTACGGCTACAACAAGATCATGGAGCCCAGGGCCGGTGAGACCGTGGTGGTGAGTGCGGCAGCCGGCGCCGTGGGAAGCGTGGTGGGCCAATTGGCACGCAATGACGGCGTCCGCGTGATCGGCATCGCGGGCGGCCCGGACAAGTGCCGCTACGTCACCGACGAGCTGGGTTTCGATGCCTGCATCGACTACAAGACGGCTGCCGACGCCAAATCATTGGCGGCATTGATTGCCGCCGCGGCCCCGAAGGGCGTGGATGCGCATTTCGAAAATGTCGGCGGCGACGTCTTGAACGCGGTGATGACACTGCTCAATCCATTTGCGCGCGTCGCCCTCTGCGGACTCATCGCCGACTACAACTCGACGCCAGGCCAGATGATGAAGAGCGCCATCTTGAATCCGGCAATGTTTCTGGTGGCGCGCTTCAAGATGCAGGGTTTCATTATCGCAGATCATTTGAATCTGTGGCCCGAGGGTTTGACGGCGCTGGCCGCACTCCACGCATCGGGAAAATTGAAGTACCGCGAGTCCGTCGCCGACGGCATCGCCGCAGCGCCCGCCGCGTTTATCGGCATGCTGAAGGGGCAGAACTTCGGCAAACAACTGGTCCGACTATACTAAGGAAGCATGCAACAGCTCATCCTGCACCACTATCCGATGTCTCCCTTCGCCGAAAAGATCCGGCTGATCCTAGGGTTCAAGGGCCTGCGTTGGTCGTCAGTGTTGATCCCCAACATGATGCCCAAACCGGACGTCACCGCACTCACGGGCGGCTACCGCAAAACGCCGGTACTGCAAATTGGCGCGGACATCTACTGCGACACCGCGCTGATCGCGGACGTCATCGAGGAACGCGCGCCGCAGCCGACGCTGTATCCTGGCGGCATCGACGGGGCGTCCCGCATTCTCGCTCAGTGGGCGGATTCAACGCTCTTTTGGACGGCCATACCCTACACCATGCAGCCGGCCGGGCTCCCGCACCTGTTTGAGGGCGCACCACCTGAGGCCATCAAGGCTTTCGCCGATGATCGCACGGTCTTTCGCGCAAATATTCCGCGCATGCGTCCGGGCGATGCGATCGGGGCCTTCGCTCTTCACCTGGACCGCTTGGAGCAATCTCTCGGTACGCAAAAATTCTTTTTTGGATCCGCCGTCACGCTGGCGGATTTCTCGATTTTCCACTGCCTCTGGTTTGTGGTGCGCGGCGGCCCGGTAGCCAAGATTCTCGATTCCTATCCGGCGCTTCGAAGCTGGCGCGAACGCATGGCGGCCATCGGCCACGGCACGTATGACAAACTGGACAGCGGCGCCGCCATCGCCATTGCGCGCGATTCGACCGCGGAGAAATCGTCCGGAAATGTCGACACCCACGGCCTCGCCATCGGCGACAGGGTTGTGGTGGCCGCCACCGACACCGGAGTCGATCCCATTGAGGGCGTACTGTATGGTGCTGCTCGGGACCGAGTCTCGATTGCGCGGGAAGATCCGCGTGCGGGAAGGGTGGTCGTGCACTTCCCACGATTGGGATTCGAGCTGCGCAAGGTAAAATAGGCCGATATGGCATCTGTACTGAAGACATCGATCTACGCCGGCCTCATCGCCGGCACCATCGATATTGGCGCGGCCTGCACCATCAACCAGGTAGGTCCGGTACCCATACTGCGGTTTATCGCGAGTGGACTGCTGGGCGCTCCGCTTCCGCATGAGCCGTGGGTTTTCTGTTTGGGCATGGTGCTGCAATGGTTGATGTCGATCATCATTGCCGCCATTTTTGTGGTTGCCTCGACCAGGATTCCCGCGCTGTTGCGCAACTGGATTGCGGCGGGGATCGCCTACGGGATCGTGGTGTACTTCGTGATGACCTTTGTGGTCGTGCCGCTGTCGAGGGCCAAATCCGGGCATGTCACGATGATTTCCTTCGCCGAGAATTTAGCGGCCATGATTGTGTTTGGTTTAATCGTGTCCTATATCGCACAGCGGATGACGTCAAAATCGGCATCGGCCTAGGCTGCGGCCCAGTCAGTCAGACGCGGGGCGCCGTCGGGCGCCAGACTCGAAAGCCTCCCAAGAACGCGAAGTCATTGTTGCCAAGGCGCGCATTCTTGGGCAACTTTTTCAATTTGCGAGCGTTGCCGCCCCCGAGCACCACGTAGTCGGCTTCCAATGCCGTGCTCAACTGCTCGACGACGTCCGCGACTGCGCGGCGCCACTTCTTGGGCCCGAGACGGGCGCGGCCGCGATCGCCCAGATAGTCTTCATAGCTGCGGCCGCGCTTGTAAGGCAGGTGTGCAAGTTCCATTGGAGCCACCGTGCCATCGACAATCAGCGCTGACCCTAAGCCCGTGCCCAGGCCCAGAAACAACATCCGGCCGCCTTCGTAACTGCCGACCGCCTGCATAGCGGCATCGTTCATCAGCAAGGTCGGGCGGCCAAATGCTTTGCGAAAATCATAACCCACCCAGCCGCGCCCGAGATTGAAGGGTTCGGTGACGATTTTGCCGTGCACAACCACACCGGGATAGCCAATCGAAACGACGTCATACTTCAAATCGCCGTTGAGCTTGAGTACGCGCGACACCAGCCGGCGCGGCGTCAGCGTAGGCCCGGATTCAAATTGGCGCATTTCCTGGCGACCCGAGATCCGGGTCTTTACATGGCTGCCGCCCACATCGATGGCGAGCACGCGCCGTTGAGGCTTTCTTGGCATGATTTGCGCACAATAGCGCAATTACGGTTGGCTCGTGAGGTGTGTCTGCTGACATAATACCGCCATGAAACCTCAAGTCGTCGTTGTTTTGTTTTTGGCGCTGTTGGGTGGGGCACTGGCAGGTTGCGCATCCGCGCCCACGGTGCCCGGACCGCTGCGCGTACCCACTGGTCAATCGCTGATCAAACAATTGCATGCCACCGGCGCGCAGATCTACGAATGCCAACCGACAAAAGGCGATGCCTCGCAGTTCGAGTGGTCGTTCAAGGCACCCGAGGCGGTGTTGTCGACCAAGGGAGGCAGAAACCTTGTCAAGCACTATGGCGGCCCGACCTGGGAGGCCAACGACGGCAGCCGGGTGGTCGGCGAAGTGGTTGCGAGCAGCCCCGGCACGCAGCCGAACTCCATTGCGTGGCTGTTGCTGCGTGCAAAATCAACCTCGGGGAATGGCCTCTTCTCGCACGTGCAGTTCATACAGCGGTTGAATACCGTGGGCGGCAGCGTACCCGCGGGCGGATGCACTCGGCAGCAGGCCGGACAACAGCTGCGCGCCGCCTATACGGCCGACTATCTCTTTTATGGCATGAAACATTGACCGCCGCCCAGCAAGACTCGCTGGAGCGGGTGCAGACGAAGATCGCGTATCTGGAGCAGGCGATGAACGAGCTCAGCGACGTGGTTTTTCGGCAGCACAAGGAAATTCAAGCATTGGAAGCACAGCTCAAAGCCCTCAATGAACGGCTGACCGGCGTGCCGCCCGAGGAAGCGCGCACATTGGAGCAGGAGCGGCCGCCGCACTATTGAGAGGACCAGGCGAGGATGTCATTTGCGAAGGATCCGAGCGACTGGATCGACGAGGCGGCCAGCCACTCCAACCGGCTATTTCTCACGACGCCGGGCGGACCTGATATCAGCTATGCAGCGCTGCGCGAGCAGTCCGGGCGCATAGCCTCGGCGTTAATCCAGTGCGGCGTGCAGCCCGGCGACCGCATTGCCGCTCAAATCGACAAGTCCGCCGAAGCAGTTTTCTTATATGTGGCGTGCTTGCGGATGGGTGCGGTGTTTGTGCCCATCAATGTCGCGAATACCCGCAATGAAGTTGAATATTTCCTGCGCGATTCGCAGCCGCGAGTCGCCATCTTCCGGCCGGAAGAGCGGTCATTGATCGAGCCGCAGGCGCGCGCAGCGGGGATTGCTTACATTGACACGTTGGGCGCGGACGCGCAGGGTTCATTGCTGCAGCGGGCACGCGAGTCGCACCCGGAATTCAAACTGTCGCACACGCCCGAGCCCAACTCGATCGCAGCCATTGTCTATACCTCCGGCACCACCGGCCGCTCCAAGGGCGCGATGCTGACCCGCGCCAATCTCGCGTCGAACGCAGCGGTGCTTGCCGAAGCCTGGCGATTTTCCAGCGACGATGTGCTGCTGCATACCTTGCCCTTGTTCCACATTCATGGATTGTTCGTCGCCATCAACACCGTGCTCGCCTCAGGCTCGAGCTTGCTGTTGCTGCCGAAATTCGATGCCGCGCTCACCCTCGAACATTTGCCGCGGGCAACGGTCTACATGGGCGTCCCGACGCATTACACCCGCCTGCTGCAGCAAGACAATCTGAACAAGCAGACGACATCGACGGTACGGCTCTTTGTTTCAGGGTCGGCGCCGTTGTTGGCGGAGACGCACCGCGAGTTCCAGCAGCGCACCGGACACGTGATACTCGAACGCTACGGCATGTCCGAGACCATGATGAACACATCAAATCCGTACGAGGGCGTGCGGCTTCCCGGTTCGGTTGGTCCGCCGCTGCAGGGCGTTGCGATGCGAGTGGCGAATTCCGAGACCGGTGAGGTGGAACCCGCGCCGGACGTCATCGGTACGCTGCAAGTCAAGGGTCCAAATGTGTTCGCAGGCTATTGGCGCGACGAGCAGAAGACCCGCAGTGAATTCACGACCGACGGCTGGTTCAAGACCGGCGATGTCGGCCGCATCGATCAGAATGGCTATGTGCATATCGTCGGCCGCGCCAAGGATTTGGTGATCAGCGGCGGCTACAACGTCTATCCCAAAGAGGTGGAGTCCGAATTGGATGCCGTCGAGGGCGTGCTCGAGAGCGCGGTGTTCGGCGTGCCGCATCCGGACTTTGGCGAGGGTGTGACGGCCGTTGTCGTGGCGAAACCCGGCGCTGTGCTCTCGGAACAATCCATCGTCGAATCCGTAAAGGCCCGATTGGCCCGCTACAAGGTGCCGAAACGCATTCTGCTCGTCGATGAGTTGCCGCGGAACACCATGGGCAAGGTGCAAAAAAACATACTGCGCAATACCTTTGCGCGGATCTACTCCGGGTGAGCGGACCTTGTTCAGCTGCCCGGTTGCAGTGTCACCATCGTGAGTGTGCGCGCACCTAGGAGCGCACCCCCTTCGGACTTGTCTATCACGACGTAGAAGCTCTTGGGCGAGGCATGCGGTGCCTTGCTCAAGGTGATGTTCAGCGTGACATTGGATATCCCATCGCCGAAGTGCGCGAGCTGCGGCACGATTGCCGAGAAATCCGCCCCGGGTTTTGCCGTTCCCGATTCGGTCCACCAGGTAAAGCTTGTATCCCCGCGTAGACTGCCTTTGCGGTGCACGGTGATCTCGGCGGATCTTTCACCCGCCGGAACATCGACGGTATCCGCAACCAGCTCTATTCTCGATGCGCCGGCTGATGCCGATGCGCCGGCTGATGCGGCGGGCGGCGGTGCCGCGGCGGGGGGTGCCGCGGCGTGCGGTGTAACGGCATGAGGTGTCACGTTCGCAGTGGACGGCGGCGCGGCGGCATGCGGTGCCGCGGAGGCACTGGATGGCGCGGGAGCCGGCATCGCTGCGGGCGTCGGTGCGATCGTCTCGCGCGCAGTCGGCGCGGAGGGCGGTGCGGCGCTGGGCGTGCTCACGGCAGGCGCAACGGCCGTATTGGGCTCTGATGGGGTCGCGCTTGATGCGTTGGCGGGCTCGGTAGAATCGATGCTCGGCAACATGTGGCGGTGAGTGGCCATCCAATAGCCGCCCGCCAGCAACAATGCAATTCCTGCCGCCACCGCCCCGACAAGGCGGGACTTGGGCTCCTTCCTTGCGGGCGCTTCCAGAAGATCGGTCAGCGTCGGCAGACCCTTCGCCGCACCCTTGAGCTCCAGGTGCCTGAGCCACTGCTGCAGATCGGTCGGCCGTCTCTCGCGTTCCCATGCAAGTGCACCCCGGAGCGCGTGCCATTGCTGGTTGCTCAAATTGGAAGGCCGTTGCACCTTGAACCCCGCATCGCGGGCCTGGGTCGCCGTCCTCTTCGAGGAAAAGGGGTGTTGGCCGCTCAGCAACAGGTAAGCGAGGCACGCCAGCGAGAACACGTCATCACGCGCATCCGGGCGCTCGCCCTCCAGCACCTGGCAACTGGCAAATCCCGACGCGATGAATGGCAATTTCAGTTCATGATCCGATGCCGTCGAGTGCGGACTCGTCTTGTGCGCCCCACCGAAACTCAAGACGCGCAGGTCGCCCGACGAGGTGATGAAAACATTGTGCGGACTCAAGTCCCCATGCACCACCCCGCGCGAATGCGCGTACGCGACCGCGAAGCCGATGTCGCGGATCAACGCCAATGCCTCTGCGTGCGCCAAATGAGCAGGTCTTCTCACTTGCAATACGCGACTGAGCATTGCTCCGCTCAGCAATTCCATGGTGAAAAAAACCACGGGGCCGTCGCGGTCAAATTCAAATACGCGCACGATATGCGGATGCGACAGAAGCTGCAGGGACTGAAATTCCCGCTGCAGGTCGGCGAGCAACTCCGCGCGCTTCGCGACGCCCGCATGCACCACCTTGATGGCCAGACGCTGACTGCCCGGAGTTTCCAAGCGATATTCATCGATGGCTTGAAACACCGTCCCGGTACCGCCGTGCGCCACCACGCCTTCCAGGCGGTAACGGCGACGCAGGACAGTGCCTGGCTTGGGTTCGCCCACCGGATCCAACGATTGCGTTTCGTCGCGGCGCGGATGAGCGTCAGTCTGCTCCATGCGTGCAGGGGTCACCACGTCGCGAGCCACCGGAATGTCGCGCGTCGTGGCGGTATCAGATGCAGCGGGCGCATCGCGCGGCACGGGAACCTCGCGGGCCGGGGGTGCATCGTGCATTTCCATGCCCGAGGCTGGGTTGTCGCCGACGCCGAGCGCGGACTCGGCAAGCGCGGTCCTGATCGAGTTGAACGTCTCGGCGTCAATCCTGCCGCGGCGATAATATTGATCCAATTGCGACAGTACTTCCCAATTGCCTTCAGGCGCCGAGCTGAATCGCTCACGCATCGCCTGCAGAAACGCGGACGCCTCGCAGCTGCCGTTCGCCAGCGCGTCCAACCACGTTTTTATGGCGCTTTCATCCGCCACGTCGGGTTGCCGAACACCTGCTGGCCGCATCACTGGACTCATGAAGGATCCTCGTCTTGCACGTCTACAACCATTGTACCGGTACAGGGGATAACGATGGCATGATGCGGTGCGCTTGCTCGATTGACGCGTCGCATTTTTTACAAAATCGCGCGGTACAGCCCTGGCTGCGCGATCAATATGCAGGGTATTTCGGCTAGGATTGATGCCATGCTCGATCTGCTGCTCGCCATGGGCCACCACGTGCTGATCTTCGGCATTTTCGGCATCATTTGCGCCGAGTTTTGGGCGGTGCGCCCTGGCTTGAGCAGCGCGACGATCGTGCGCATTGCCTCGATCGACCTGTGGTATGGGATATTGGCGACGGCCGTCCTGGTCGTTGGATTTTGCCGGGCCGTCTTCGCGGCCAAGGGATGGGGGTACTATTCTCACAACGCCTTTTTTTGGGCGAAGCTCGGCACTTTCGCAGCCGTCGGATTGCTGTCCCTGCCCCCGACCTTGAGCTTCATCCGCTGGCGAAAATTGGCACTGCAACCCAGTGAGGGTGACATCCAGCGCATTCGCCGCTATCTGCACCTGGAACTGGCATTATTCATGTTGCTGCCGATTTTTGCCGCTGCCATGGCGCGAGGTTACGGAGAATTCTAGCTTGGGCCGCGCTTGGCCGTCCTTTGGGGAACCGAAAGCCCACTTCAAGTTCAAAACCTCTCGCCGGCGCTGCCGGCATGGATGATTGTGCGAGTCTACCTATGAAGGATTTTTGTCAATGAATCAGAAAGCTGCCCCGCCGCTCAGTGAGCAAACCGCGAGGTACCAGCCCGTGGCCGCCCGAGAGCCCGTCCCGGTGCCCGTCATGGATCCAGCAGGGCGGGCCGCGCGTGAGGCGGTCATGGCCAGTTCGGCTTGGATTCGGCCCCTGCAGCAGGAAATGGCGCGCATCATCGTCGGGCAGAAACATCTGCTCGACCGGCTGCTGATCGCGCTGCTGACGAACGGGCACGTTCTGCTGGAAGGCGTGCCCGGCTTGGCGAAAACGCTCGCATTGAAGACCTTGGCGGGTTGCATTGATCTGGACTTTAAACGACTGCAATTCACGCCCGACATGCTTCCGGCCGACATCGTCGGCACGATGATTTACAACCCGCAGGACGGGGCATTCCGAACCAAGCATGGACCCATTTTCAGCAACTTGATCCTCGCCGACGAAATCAACCGCGCGCCGGCCAAGGTGCAAAGCGCGCTGCTGGAAGCCATGCAGGAGCGCCAGGTCACCATCGGCGATGAGACCTATGCGCTGCCCACGCCGTTCCTGGTGTTGGCGACCCAAAATCCCCTGGAACAAGAAGGAACCTACCCGCTGCCCGAGGCGCAGATTGACCGATTCATGATGAAGGTAGTGGTCACCTATCCGAACCGCGTTGATGAGCGCGCGATATTGGATGCGATGGCCACGACGGAGGCGTTGCCGATGCCCCGAGCGGTGGTGAGCGCGGCGCAGATCGTTGAGGCCCGCCACGTCGTCAACACGCTGTACGTGGACGATAAAATTCGCGACTACATCGTGGATCTGGTGCTGGCCACTCGTCCCCCTGTTGCCGCCTCGTTCAAGTTGAATGGCTACATCCAGACGGGCGCCTCGCCGCGTGCCACGATTGCGCTCACCCTTGGGGCGCGCGCCATGGCGTTCCTGAACGGCCGTCACTTCGTCATACCGCAGGATGTGAAGTCGATTGCCTTTGACGTGCTGCGTCATCGGGTCTCCGTGACCTATGAGGCGGAAGCCGAAAGCATCTCCTCTGAGAATGTCATCGAGAAAATCCTGAACACGTTGCCGGTGCCTTGAATCGTGGAGCCGGAGAGCCGAAAATCAAACAAGGCCATCATGAGCGGCATGCGGCAGCTGGAGATCCGCACGCGCCGCATGGTCAACGACAGTCTGGCCGGATCGTATCACTCGGTTTTCAAGGGCCGCGGCATGGACTTCGACGAGGTACGCGAGTACAGCGCCGGCGACGAAGTGCGGACCATCGATTGGAACGTCACGGCGCGCGCCGGGCGGCCCTTCGTGAAGAAGTTCACCGAGGAGCGCGAACTCACGATTTTTCTGCTGGTGGATATCAGTGCCTCCGGAAATTTCGGGTCCGGATCCATGAGCAAGCGCGATCTTGCGGCGGAGCTGGCCAGCGTTCTGGCATTTTCCGCCATTCGCAACAGCGACAAGGTGGGCCTGCTGCTTTACACCGATCAGATCGAACGATATTTGCCGCCGAAAAAAGGCCGCCGTCACGTTCTGCGGGTGGTCAGAGACATTCTGTATCACACGCCTGAGGCCATCGGCACCGACACGGTCAAGGCGTTGGATGTTGCGAACCGCCTTCTGCATCGGCGCGCGGTGGTGTTTCTCATATCCGATTTTGAGACCTCGAAAAACGCGGCTGCGGCGCGGGTCGAATTGCGCCGGGCCATGCGTCGCACAAATCGCCGCCACGACCTGATTGCGGTGCAGGTCGAAGACCCTCGTGAGAGGGAACTCCCCGACGTGGGCATCGTCGCGCTCGAGGATGCCGAGAGCGGCGAGGTGATCGAAGTGGACACGGCGAGCGCCACGGTTCGAAAGCGCTTCAGGGAACTGTCCCTGGCTCGAGGACTCCAGTTGGTCAACGACTTTCGATCAGAAGGCATCGACACGTTGCAATTGCGGACCGATGCGCCCTACATGCCGGCGCTGCAACGGTTCTTCAAAACTCGCCAGCGCAGGCGCGCATGACGGCGGTCATTGATCGGCTGCGCGGATTGAGTGCGGCGGCACTGGGCGAATTCTTGGCCACGGGCGTCGGTGCCGCACCGCTGGCCGAGGACATTCGGGACATTCGCGGTGCCAGGTACCTGTTGCCCGACTGGGTGTTGCCGGCGCTGATTGCCGGTGCGGTGGTCTTGGGTCTGTCCCTATACAGCCTGTGGCGCTGGCGCCGCCGGCGTCGCGCACCCGTTTTGCTCCCCTACGAGCTCGCCCTGCAGCGGCTTGATGAGATCCGCTCGCTCATGCGGCCGGCTCAAGCACGCGAATTCTGCATCGCGATATCCGATGTGATCCGCGGCTACATCGAGCAGAGATTCCACGTCACGGCGACCCGTCAAACGACGGAAGAATTTCTACACGACCTGCTGCAAAGCGCCAATGCGCCGCTCGCGCAGCATCAGGCGCCGCTGGGTGAATTCCTCCACCAATGCGACTTCGTCAAATTCGCCGCGCTGTCGCTGACGCTCAGCAACATGGAAGCCCTGCGTCAAAGCGCCCGTGCATTCGTCCTGGAAACCGCAAAGGCCGAGCAGGCGGCTGCCGCAGAGCAAACTCATGACTCGGTTCCTGCAACCTGAGTGGTTCTGGTTGCTGGCACTGCTGCCGCTCGTCCTGTTATGGCGCGGACGGCGGGGCCCGGTCGCCGCCATTGAATACTCCGATGTCAGCCTTGCGCGCGAGGTTGCGCGGCGCGGCCGCAGCAAGATTGGCATGTTGATGTGGATGCTGCCGATTTTGGCTGCGGCGCTCATGATTGTCGGTCTGGCGAGACCGCAGCGCGCCCAGGGCCGCAGCGAAGTGACTGCGAATGGCATCGACATCGTGCTGGGGCTCGACGTCTCCGGTTCCATGCAAGCATTGGATTTTCAGATTGAGCACCAGCGCGTGAACCGCATCGAGGTGGTCAAGACGGTAGTTTCGAAATTCATCGATGAACGGCCCGACGATCGCATCGGCATCATCGCATTCGCGGGCGCAGCCTATCTCGTGAGTCCCATCACGCTCGATCACGATTGGCTGCAGCAAAATCTGGAACGGGTCTCAGTGGGCGGCGTGGACGATGGCACCGCGATCGGCTCGGCGATCGCGGCAGGCGTCAACCGGCTTCGCCTTACGCAGGCAAAATCAAAGGTGATCATCTTGCTCACGGACGGGGTGAACAATACGGGAAAAATTTCGCCGATCGCTGCCGCAGAGGCGGCCAAGGCCATGGGCGTCAAGATCTATACCATCGGCGTCGGCGTTCGAGGCAACGCGCCGATTCCCGTGAGGGATGCGGTGGGCAACGCGCGCATGGTAATGGCCAAGGTGGATGTGGACGAGAAAACGCTGCAAGCCGTGGCCGACGCAACCGGCGGTAAGTTCTACCGCGCGACGGACACCGACTCATTGCAAAAAATTTACGAGCAGATCAACCGCTTGGAGAGAAACGCCCAAACGGTGCATAAATTTGAGCATACCGAGGAGCTGTATTCTTGGGCGCTCATTCCGGCGCTCGGAATCCTGGGGCTCAGCCTGCTGCTGCAGCAGACCCGGCTTCGGAGGCTGCCGTGAGATTCGGCAGTCCGGTGTGGCTGCTGGCGGGCTTGGTGGCCGGTGCGGCGCTTATCTGGCTCTGGCGGTTGTACGATGCGCGTCAACACACCGCGCTCGCACGGTTCGTGTCCGCGCATTTGCGCGATCAGCTGACGCAATCGATCTCGCGTGCCCGGCGCCGCGTACAGCGCGGCCTGTTCCTCGGTGCGCTGATCTGCCTGTTCGCGGCGCTTGCCGAGCCGCAAGTGGGATTTCACTGGGAACAGGTGAGCCGGCGGGGTATCGAGGTCATATTCGCCATCGACACCTCGCGCAGCATGCTGACGCCGGATATCAAACCCAACCGGCTGACGCGCGCAAAGCTCGCCATCGATGATTTTGCGAAGAAACTGGACGGCGATGCGGTGGGCATCGTCGCCTTCGCCGGCACTGCGTTTTTGGCATGCCCCTTGACGCTGGATTATGGAGCCTTCCATGAGTCCTTGAGCGCCATCGATACCAACACGATCCCGCGCGGCGGCACCGATATTTCGACCGCCATCCAGGCTGCGCAGACCGCGCTGCGCCGCCGGCCCAACAGCGATAAAATACTGATCCTCGTGACCGATGGCGAGGACCTCGAGGGCAGCGCTTTTGAGACGGCCCAGGCGGCGGCAAAGGCGGACGGCCTGAAGATCTTTACGGTGGGTGTGGGGACGGCCTCCGGCGACTTGATTCCGATCGCGCCCGGCCAGGGCGGTGGATTTGTGAAGGACGATAGCGGGGCATTCGTGAAGTCGCGGCTCGATGAAACCGGACTGAAGGCCATCGCCGGCGCGACCGGTGGATTCTACGTGCCGCTTGGAACCCAGGGTGAGGGATTGGAGTTGATATTCCAAACCGTGTTGGGTTCCATCGCAAAACACGATTTGGCGTCGCGCCGGCAAAAAATTTATGTTGAGCGCTTTCAGTGGCCATTGGCTGCGTCTCTCGCGATGTTGCTTTCCAGCTTAGGTGTTGGGAGCCGGCGGCGCGGAAGGGCGCCTGTCAGGACAACCGCCGCCGGCGCCGTCTCGATCGTGGCGATTGCCGTGACCCTGCAGCCTGCGCACGCCGCCTCTATTCCTGAATCAAAGAAGCCGGTGCTGGAATACAACGCCGGAACGGCGGCGTACCGCGCGGGGCAGTTTCCGCAAGCTGCACAATCCTTTGAGCAGTCGATCAGTCACGTACCCTCCGGCGACGCCAAGCAATTGGCTGTCCAGCAGGATGCCTACTACAATCTTGGCAATACCCTGTATCGATCGGGGCAGAAAACCGAGCAGAGTTCGCCGCAGGACACATTGCAGAAGTGGAACGATGCCGTGAAGGCCTACGAAACGGCACTGCAATTGCGCGCGGACGACGCGGACAGTAAATTCAATCGCGACTTGGTGAAGCGCAAAATCGATGCGCTGAAGCAGCAGCAGAATCAAAATAGTCAGCAGAACAACAACAAAAACCAGAATAAGGACCAGAACCAGGGGCAGGGGCAGAACCAGCAGAATCCAAATAATCAGCAGAACAACCCGCCACAGAATAAAGATCAGCCGCCGCCCCCAGGATCCGGACAGCCCCAGGGCCAGCCGCCTCCGCAGCGCGACGCAAAAAACAACGACCCGAAACAGGACCCCAAACAGGACCCCAAACAGGATCCCAAACAGGATCCTCCGAAACAGGATCCTCCGAAACAGGATCAGGGTCAGCCGCCGCCGCCGCCGCAGAATTCGGGACAGCCAAATTCCGGGCAGCCAAATTCGGATGAGCCGCCGCGCAGTGCCGGCCAGCCGCCTCCCGCTGCGGGTGGCGATCAGAAGCCCGCGGGCGCCGATCCGCAAACGGCCGATAACAATCGGGTACCGGGCGAGATGACTCGCGAGGAGGCGCGGGAGCTATTAGATTCGGTCAAAGGAGACGAGAAACGCTTGGCGATTCCGTCGGCCCAGCGCAGTGCCACTCAACGGCCGGACAAGCCTTTCAAGAATTGGTAATGAGCAGCCGTCAATCGATAGTCCGCTGGTTTCTCGCCACGACCCTGATGAGTCTTCTGGGCGCGGCGGCGGCGCTTGCCGACGATCCCTTGGTCTACGCGACCATTGAACCTGCACAAATTTACCTGGGCGAATCAGCGCATCTCACGATAACGAATCTGGGGGACGGCACGAACCCGATCACGCTGCCGGTGGTGTCCGGGTTGAAATTCGAAATCGTTTCACGCACGCGCGAAATTCAAATCATCAACGGAACGACGCTGCCCTCATCGTCGACGGTCATGCGCGTGACACCACAGATCGCCGGCATATTCACGATTCCCGCCGTAACGCCGAAGTCTCAACCACTCGTCTTGCAGGTCAATGCGGCGCTGAGCGGTGCCTATGTGCCGCGGGCCGATAACCGCCGCGCGGCCCCGCTTCCGCCGCCCATTCTGTCGGGCGGGTCACTCCCCAAGGGCGTGCACCTGACCGAGGATGGGTCTGCCTATGTCCGCCTCATTATTCCGAAGCGGGAAATGTACATAGGCGAGAGCGTCCCGGTCGAAATAGAAGTGGGGATGCGCTCCGGATTCGTGTCTTCATTGAACGGATTGCCAAAGCTTACGGAGGACAATTTCACGCTCAATAACCTCTCGCATCAACCGGAGCGCAGCGAGAAATTGATCAACGGCGAGCCATTTGTCTTGTTTACGTGGCGCAGTATTCTTTCAGTGGTCAAGCCGGGTACGTTCTCGCTGTCCGCGGAGGCGCCGCTGACGGTAAAAATAAGAACCAGGTCCAAGCGCGACGCACTGTTGGATGATCGATTTGGGGACCCTTTCTTTCAGAACCTGTTCGGCACGACGGTTCCAAAGGACATCGATGTCACGAGCCCACCGCAGGAGTTGAAGGTCTTGCAATTGCCGGCCGAAGGGCGGCCGGACGATTTCCATGGCGCCATCGGCACATTCAGCATTGTCAGTGATATTTCGCCTGCGAAAGCGGATGTCGGCGATCCAATGACATTGCGCCTACGCATCACCGGATCCGGAAGCTTTGATCGCGTCGACAGCACCATGCTGGATCACGTCGATCAATGGAAGACTTATCCGCCCAAGTCGTCGTTCAATACCAGCGACCCGATTGGTTTTGGCGGGATGAAAACCTTTGAGCAACCGGTCATCGCTTCAAAACCCGGAGTACACACGCTGCCTGCGCTGACGTTCAGCTATTTCGACCCCAGTACGCGGCGCTATGAAACGGCGCGCAGCGTACCGCTCAACGTCACCATATCCCCTTCTTTGGCCGACAGCACGCTGACGGCGCCTCAGGTTGCCGCCAATGCAGCGGCCAGCGGCTCACTTAAGTCGCCCGTCGGACTGAGGCCCGATCACGTGGACGACCAAGCACGCGCGTCTTCTCTGACACCGCTGTACTTACAACCGAAGTTTCTCGCGATTCCGTCCTTTCTGGTGCTGGCATTCGCCGCAGGCTGGGTGGGCGTCAGACGACGCCGGGACGAGGAGGGCAGGTCGATCAAGCGGGAAATGGCACAAATGGAAGCGGCGGCTCGTGCTGGAAACGAGACTCTATTCTTCGATTCTGCGCGCAACTCGCTGCAGCGTCTTTTTGCAGCACGGTGGCATCTTGTGCCCGAAGACGTTACCACTGCCGAGATCAACGCCCGCATGGGTGCTGACAACGACGTCCACCGGCTGTTTGCCCTCGCCGATGAATCAAAGTATTCCGGTCGCACGCCGGACGCCGCCGATTTTGTCCAATGGCTTCGTATCGTTCGCGACCAATTGACAGGCGAGAAATCCGCTTGAGCGCCCTGGCACGATCCTTGTGTTTGGTTGCCGGCCTGCTGTCGGGCACCCTTCCGACGCTCGCCGCGTCGGAGCCGGCCGGCTATTCCGCTGCAGGCCTTTACAATCTTGCGAATTCGTATGCGCGCGCGGGCAAACCGGGAATGGCGGTCTTGAACTACGAGCGCGCAAGGTTGCTCGCACCGAACGATCCCGATGTTGAGGCGAACTTGCAATTCGTGCGCTCCTCCGCGCATTTGCCCCCCGAAACGCCCAACACCTTCGATCGCGTTGCGGGAACCGCAAGCCCCTTCCTTGCAGCGTGGATCGGCATCGCAGGGCTGATCATCGTGGGTGCATGCGTGCTTTCAGGTCGATCATCGGCGCGGCATCGGTGCTTGCGCCACGCGGGGATTCTGGTGGGCCTGTGCATGATGGGTCTGACGGTCTTCAGTGGCATTGCGCTGTGGCCGAAATTGCACGCAGGGGTGGTGATTGTGGCCGCGACTCCGGTTCGCGTATCTCCGGTCCCCATGGGCGACGCGCTATTTACCCTGGCGGAAGGCGAAACCGTCAAACTCGCGGCGGAGCACGAGGGATTTACCCTCATTCGCAGCCGAAGCGGCCGCTCCGGCTGGGTGTCAAAGGCCAACGTTGCGCCTATCGCGCCTTAGGCAATAGGCCGATTTCAGCTACAGAATGAGGCCGTTGCGCAGCGCGTACGCGGTCATATCGGCATTGCTGTTGAAATTCATTTTCTCCAAAATTCGCGATCGATACGTACTGACCGTCTTCACGCTGAGGCTCAGCTCCTCGGCGATTTCACCGACACCATCGCCTGCGGCCAGTTTTCCGAAGATTTGAAACTCCCTGACCGACAATCTCTCGTGCAGGGGCTGATTTTGATCATGGGGGGATTCAAGATCCGCCGCCATCGATTCGGCAAGGGTTGCACTGACGTACCGTCGCCCCACAAGCACGGTGCGCACGGCCTTCAATAGCTCCTCCGGCGAACCGCCTTTGGAAAGGTAGCCGCTGGCGCCGGCCCGGAGCACATTTCGAGCGTACTGCGCCTCCGGCAGTCCGCTCATGATGAGAACCTTCACTTTGGGGAACCCGCTGGTCACATGCTTCAAAATATCCAGTCCGCTGCGATCAGGCATGTGAATGTCCATCAACAGCAAGTCCCAGTCGTGGCGGCGCAGCTGATCCAAAGTCTCGTTGCCGCTGGCGGTCTCGCCGATTTCCGTAATGCCGGCCTCGGCCTCTAGGAATTGCTTGTAACCCGCCCTAACCACCGCGTGATCGTCGGCAATCAGTACTCGCGACATAGGGGCTTCCCTTATAGTTGTATGTGCTCAGATTTATCCTCCTATGGCCCGGCAGCCGGCAAGGCCGAAGCACCTAACCGGGCGTGGGGATAGTCCTACACGCCTGGATTGCGTGTGTACTCATCTACCCAATTGACCTCCCAAGTTGCTCCTGACAATGGCGGGCGGTTCATGGCTTTGCTCGCGTCAAGTTGGCAATGAAGGCCGGCAACCAGGTCTTGCCGCCGTCATTCGAGTACGATTCCTCGTAGTGATGTGAGTCGGGTGTGATGTCCGACCAGACGCCGCGCACCAGGATCGAGCGGTTATTGAACGTGTCGGAGGCGAACAGTTCGCCGCGGCCGTTCCTGAAGGATCCGATCAGCGGTTGTGCGAGAACGCCGTGCCGGCTGTTGACGAAGGACTGACTCCATTGATGCGCGGCCGGATTGTAAAGAAACAGCGTCATTCCTTCCCAATGTCCATCCGGGCCATCGGTCTCGATCTCTTCCAACTGAGCGCGGCCATCCCAGACTTTTCGGACGGTGACCGTGCCGTTGAGTTCGATCGATTTGGACGATCCTGAGAAGGGGTCGAGGACGCGTTTTATGTGGGTTTTCCAGGTACCGAAGTTAAAATCAAAATCATGCTGCCCATCGCGATCCGCTTGAAGCGGCTGTGCCGACTCGTCCAAGGCGCCGGCGGGCACTGCCCAGATTCCGGCGACGGCGGTCAGAATGCTGATCGCGATCCGTGTAAAAAGCTTCATCGTTGTCTCCATGAGTATTTTCCGGGCCAACAGTGGGCCGCCGCGCCCGCGGGGGCGCTAAGCTCTGTCGATGAGATCTTGTGACGGGGGGACCCTTCGCTGAAGGGCCACTTGGAGGAAAAATAATTGGTCCACTCTCGCGCACGCCGCAGACAGGCAGTCGAACCGTTTTTTGAAATCAAGCTCAATTTGAAGCCGGCCGGTTCTCGAGAATCGTCGCGAACGCTGCATGAAGAGTTAAAAGCCGCCATCCTCGACGGCCGCCTGGCAGCAGGCGTCAAATTGCCCGCCACGCGAAGATCGAGTGATGTCTTCGGCGTCTCACGCAATACCGCCGCAGAAGTCTATGAGCGGCTGGTGACAGAGGGCCACGCAGTGACCCGGCATGGTTCGGGCACTTTTGTGGTTGAGAAAATCCCGGCACGGTCGGCAGCAGCACGTCCCGTCTCAGAGCAATTGCTGCGCCATCGGCTAAACGGATTTTGGCTGCGCCCCGAGGTCACCGCCGCGATGAGCTTCTGGCACGACTCGCCTGAACCGCTGTTGGCCACGCGCAAGGGCGCGCCGATCGATTTTCGCCCTGCCATGGTCGACTCCCGGCTCTTTCCGTTGGACGTGTTTCGGCGCGTGAGCGCCAAGGCGCTGCGAGGGCTCGAAAGGAAACCGGCGAGCTACAAAAGCCCGCAGGGCAATCAGGGCAACTTTTATCTTCGCAAAGCCATCGTCAGGCACATCGCCATCACGCGTGCCGTGTCCTGCCAGGCGGAGGAAGTACTGGTCACCTCCGGAGCTCAGCAGGCCTTTGATCTGCTGGCTCGAGCCTTGGTGACGCCGCATGAAACCATCGTTGCACTCGAGGATCCCGGCTATCCGCCGATGCGCGTGGCATTTGCTGCCGCGGGCGCCCGACTCGTTCCCATCGGCATCGATGAAGAAGGCATGGTGGTCGAAGCGCTGCCGCCCGGGGTGCGCATCATCTGTGTAACCCCATCGCATCAATTCCCGCTGGGGGTCAGCATGTCGATGCGCAGGCGCGAGGCGCTGATCGAATTCGCCCGCGAACACGGCGCAGTGATCATCGAGGACGACTACGACGGGGAATTTCGCTACGAGGGCAGTCCGTTGGCGGCGCTGCGTACGGCTCAGGCGGCGGACGTCGTTTTCTATGTCGGCACATTCTCGAAATGCATGCTGTCAGCATTGCGCCTCGGATTTATCGTTGCACCGAGCTGGGCGATCAATACGCTGACTGCCGCTAAAAACTGCCTGGACTGGCATTGTGCGACGCCGATTCAAAGCGCCGTTGCGGCATTCATCAGCGAGGGCCATTTGGCCCGCCATGTCAGTAAGATGCGCGAGATCTACCGCACGCGCCGCCAATTACTATTGAACACATTGCGCGAAGCCTTGAGCGAGCGGCTGGTGCCCATTCCATCGCTCTACGGCATGCATGTCTCCGCCACGGCGCGCGACGGCGTTGATCTCGAGGCCGTAACCGCCGCGTTGGCACGGCACCACGTCAAAATGCATACCTTGAGCCGATACTTCCTTGGGCCGCAAACAAAGACCGGTCTGGTGCTCGGCTACGGCACAGTGGATTTGGCCGAGATTCGCCGCGGGATGTCGATGCTCAGCACAATTCTGCGGAGCTGAGTTGTTCAGCGACACGCAGGGGTGTAGGAATTACATGCCGGTGGGCAGGACGCCAACGCGCACATGCGTGTAAAGTCTGACACGGAGGGGCGCTGAACTCGTGACAGATCCCGCGACGAAAAAACCGCGCACTACATCGGAGGCCAAGTCGGTGCAACTCGGCTTCCTGCGCCAGCTGACGCTGATCATCCGCGCGATTTCCGGCTCACCCGTGGGCAAGAAAATCGCGATTCTGTTGACGGTCATCGTGCTTGTCATCCTGGCCACAGCCTACGGACAGATTCGTCTCAACAGCTGGAACAAGCCATTTTACGATGCGCTTTCGCGGCGCGACCTGAGGGAGTTCCTTTTCCAACTCGGCGTCTTTTTCGTGATCGCCGGATGCATCCTCGCCCTCAATGTGACGCAGCGCTGGCTCTCCGAGATGCTGCAGCTCAGGTTGCGAGAGGGGCTGGTCCGAAGTCTGCTGAAGGACTGGCTGATGCCGCGGCGGGCATTCTGGCTCGCCAACGCCGGTTCGATGGGGGTCAATCCGGACCAGCGCATACACGAGGATGCGAGAAAACTGTGCGAGCTCTCCGGCAGCCTGGGGATTGGTCTTTTTCAGGCCTCAGTCCTGTTTGGAACATTTGCCGGCATCCTCTGGCGGTTGTCGAGCAACTTCAGCCTGCATTTCGGAGACCGTGATTACCCTGTCCCGGGGTTCATGCTGTGGGCGGCGGTTCTCTACGCTAGCATGGGCTCGCTGATGAGCTATGTGGTTGGACGGGGACTCATCAACCGCAATGCCGAGCGTTACGCGCGAGAAGCCGATCTTCGCTTTTCGCTGGTGCGCGTCAACGAGCATGTTGACGATATCTCGCTGGCGCAAGGCGAAAGAGACGAGAGGCGCCGCATCGAGCGTCGTCTGGTGGACGTGTTGCGCGCGACCAAGCGCATCGTTTGGGGTCACACGAATCTTGAGTGGGTTACCGCCGGATTCGGCTGGGTGACCCTCGTCGCTCCCATCTTGGTGGCTGCACCGCTGTATTTCACCGGGAAGGTTTCATTCGGCGGATTGATGATGGCCGCCGCCGCCTTTACCCAGGCGCAGTCCTCGTTGCGCTGGTTCGTCGATAACTTCAGCATCATTGCCGATTGGCGCGCCACGTTGCTGCGGGTGGCCAATTTTCGCCAGAGCGTCCTCACCACCGATGAGCCGCACGGGTTTGAAAGCCGCATTGTCTATGCGGAAGGCGATCCGGGCAGGATCATGATCGAAAAACTCGAAAGTACATCTTCTGCTCATGCCGACAAACTCCGGGAATTGAAAGTGGTCGTCGAAGCGGGTTCGCGCGTGTTGATACTCGGGGCGCCGGGAACGGGGAAGACTCAATTATTCCGCGCCCTGGCAGGCCTGTGGCCGTGGGGTTCCGGTCGCATCACGCGTCCCCAGGGGGAACAAATATTCTATCTGCCGCGCGGCACGCCGTATTTGCCGCGGGGCAGCCTGCGAGAAGTGCTGGCGTATCCACTGAAGGCGGAGAATTTCAACGCCGACGCCTTTACCCGGGCGCTGTTCCGTCTGGGCCTCGAGCGCCTGGCGCCGCTGATTGACGAGACCCGCCGTTGGGACCGCGAACTGAGCCAGGACGAACAGCTATGCCTGGTATTTGCACGCATGGTGATCCAAACGCCGCCCTGGGTACTCATCGACGGGACCTTTGGAGCGCTCGATGATGATGTGCTCGAACTGGTCATCGATGTATTTACGAAAGAGCTCAAGCACACCGGCATCATTCACGTGGGTGGTGCCGGAGAGGCTCACGATCTGTTCTCGGCAACCCTGCATCTGATTAAAGTGCCCAAAGATTCATCGAAGGCCGAGTCGGCAGGCGATGTCGAACGGGCTGCGCCGCGCACCGAGGACGGAAATCCGCAATGACGAGGCTGCCAATGCACCAACGCCGTGTGCTGCACGGAATGCGAATCGCGGCGTTGATTCTGCTGCTTTTTACCTCAGCGGGTTGGGCTGCGCCGGATTTCGATCTTCGTGTTCCAGCATCGCCTCAGGATGCCGCGGCCGCGGCAACGATCAGCGACCTGGCGTCGCGACTCATTCCCGTCTATCAGGACTCAGATCCCGAGCGATATCTCGCGAACCTATCCGCGCTGCAAATGGCCGTCGGCGACTACGCCGCCGCGGATATCTCCCGATCGTCTCTGCGCGACCGGCGCCGAAAATCGGATTTCGGTCATCCGATCGGGCGGGGAGTGATATTCGACATGTATGCCCACGCCAAGGCACTGGAGAGCGAAAGCCATACCACCTTTGCCGACGCATTTACCCACACGTACCGGGAAACGGTGCGTCGCCTGGATGCGCGGGACGCCTTCGCCGTCTCACGCTGGCTCGGCGCGACGCCCGCGACCTCCCGCGAAGCGCTGCAAAAGGCGTTGGATCAGTATCGAGGCAGGGGCAGCGTCGATGAATCCGAAGCGATCGACCTTATTTCGAAGTATGTGACCTTTGACGCCTATAGGACCTTTGGCCCGCTGGTCGTGCTGCTGAATGCCGAAGATGATCATCAACGCTATGCCAGCGACAGCGCAATCCAGATAGCAGGTTCGAACGGATCCCGGATCGCAATCAGCGTCGTTCGCCCCACCGGCGCGGGCCAATCTCTGCCGGCCCTGCTTGAATTTGCGGGCCGCGAAACGCAGAACTACACCAGGGAGAGCGCCGCCCGCGGCTATGTCGGCGTGGCCGCCTATGTGGTCGAGAAACGAAAGTCCGCCGCGGGAATCGATCCCCTCGATCTCGTCGGAGCCAATGCGCGCCTGGTCATTGATTGGATTACGAAACAATCCTGGAGCGACGGCCGTGTGGGGATGTACGGCGATGGCTACAGCGGCTTTGGGCCCTGGGCTGCCGCCAAGCGCCTCCCGCCGGCGCTCAAGGCCATCGCCACGTCGGCCGCGAGCGCACCCGGAATAAATTTCCCGATGGAGGGCAACATTTTTCAGAATGCGGCCTATGGCTGGTCGCTGCGGATGAATGATGACGATGCGGCGGAGGTGACCGGCGAGGATGACGCGGCGCAGTTGCGCGCGCTGAATGAAAAGTGGTACCGCAGCGGCAGGCGCTATCGAGACATGGGCCGGCTGTACGGAAAACACAATCCGATCTTCATTCGCTGGCTCAATCACCCGAGCTACGACGGCTACTGGAGGAAGTTCGTGCCTTACCGTCAAGAGTTTGCGCACATCAACATTCCGGTGCTCACGATGAGCGGTTACTACACCGCCAGCGCTCCCGGCGATCTTTACTACTTCACGCAGCATCATAAATACAATCCGCATGCCGATCACACGCTGCTCATCGGTCCCTATGAGGCCGACGTGATGCATGTGGGGGCTCCTGCCGAGCTGCATGGTTATCAAGTGGATCCCGCAGCGCTCGTTGACTTGCGAGAGCTGCGCTATCAATGGTTCGATCATGTGTTCAAGGGCACGGCACTGCCGGCGCTGCTGTCAGCCCCGGTCAACTATGAGGTGATGGGCGCAAACGAATGGCACCACGCCGAGTCGCTGGAGGGCGCGGCGAACGCATCGCAGCGCTACTATCTCGACGCAGTGGCCGCCTCGGGAACTCACCGCCTGAGCCTTCGCAAGAGATCGGGCGATGTCGCGATCCAGCAAACGGTGGGTTTCGTGGATCGCAAGGACGCGGCCTGGACGCCGCCGGCGGATTACATCAGCAAAAGCCTCGCTTCACGTCACGGCACGGTCTTTGTGAGTGAACCGCTTACCAATGCGATCAATTTCACGGGTCTTTTTTCCGGCCGTCTTGATTTCGAGGTCAACAAGATGGACATGGATCTGAACATTACCTTGTACGAGCTGCTGCCAAACGGCGACTACACCCGACTCTTCAGCCCGACTTACGAGGTGCGCGCGAGCTATGCACAGGACCGCGTTCAGCGGCATCTGCTGAGGGCGGGAGAACGGCAAAGACTTTCCTTCAAGAGCGAGCGAATGACGAGCCGGCAGCTGCAGCCCGGCAGCCGTCTCGCCATGGTGTTGAGCATCGGTAAGCGGCCCGATCGTGAGATCAACTACGGTACCGGCGGCGACGTGAGCGAAGAATCTGTCGCGGACGGCAAAGTACCGCTTAAGATCCGATGGTTCGGCGACAGCTACATCGACATCCCGATCAAGAAATAGGCTGTATAAATCAGGCGAGACGATTGATCAGCGCTACGGCTGCGGCGGGATTGTGAACTTTGTGGCCGCTGATGACATACAGGTAGACGTCGCGCGGCTTTGAATCGCCTGCGCCAGGCTGCACGTACTCAAGCCCTTCCGGAGCATTGCCTCCGGCCCAGGCGCGAGCGCGCGCCGCCCAGAGATCGAGGGCGGCATCCGAATACCCCAAGGCCGGCTGCGCTTTGGTGCCCATAATCCTGGCGTAGACGAACGGTGCCGTCAGATCGGCAATTTGCGGGTACGAGGAGTCGCCGGCGAGGACCACACCGACCTCGTACTCGCGCACCAGAGCGATGAAATCAGGTGTCCGAAAGCTGTCGTGGCGGACTTCGACGACATGACGCAGTGGTCGGCCCGCGGCCTCTCGAGGCAGAAGCTTCAGAAATGCTTCGAAGTCGCCAGGCTCGAATTTCTTGGTGGGCAAAAATTGCCAATTGATGGGTCCCAGCTTTTCCTTGAGCTCCGCAAGGCCGCTCGCAAAAAACCGCGCGACGCTGTTCCCGGCTTCGGCCAGCACGGTGCGATTCACCGCGAAGCGCGGCGCCTTCAGCGAAAAAACGAATTCATCCGGCGTTTCATCGTGCCATTTTTTGTAGCTGGCCGGCTTCTGGGAGCCGTAATACGTACCATTGATCTCGATGGCAGTGAATTGACGGCTGGCATGCTCGAGTTCCCGCTTTTGCGGCAGGTCCTTCGGGTAAAAAGTGCCGCGCCAGGGCTCGTAGGTCCAGCCGCCGACGCCGACCCGAATGATGCCCGCGGTTGCGTTGCGGCCGGGCATTGCGCTTAAGCGACCAACCCGTTGAGATACTTGAAGCTGATGGCCACGGATTCGAGCCGCGGTTTATTGAAGGGCGGCTCTTGCTCCACGTAGAACTGATGCACGTTCGCTGCGTGCGCTTTCGATAACAGCGTTTTCCAGTCGATGGTGCCCTGTCCCACTTCACAGGGGTCCATCTGCAAGCTGAAATTGGGATGCGTGCCGGCCTTGACATCTTTGACGTGCATGGCACTAAACCGGCCCGGATGAGCGGCCAATAGGGCCAGCGGATCCGCACCGGCTGCGACCACCCAACCCGCATCCATCTCGAACGAGACGAGCGCGGGATCGGTACCGCGTATCAATTCAGCCAGTCCGGTGCCGGCACCCAGCGGCGCGAGTTCGACGTTGTGATTGTGATAGCCGAAGCGAAGACCGTACTGCTTCAGTGCCTTCCCTTTGGTGTTGAGATACTCGGCGTTCCGCTTCCAATCATCCGGCGTCATGGAAGCTCCGAGGCGCGCCAACATCTTGCCTCCATCTTCGCCGGGCAATGGCGTCGGCGAAAAGCGCTCCGGAAGGTTGAATATGGGGCAGATAATGGTGCCGGCACCCAAGGCATGCGCTGCGTCTGCCAACGCTCCAGGGTCATCGAGGCTTATTCCGGATTTAGCGTGGGGCGGAGCATGCATCGACGGACACTTCAGTTGGGTGCGGTCGAGCGATTGATGCCACTCGGCGACCGTGTGTCCCGACAGGCCGGCCAGTTCGACGCTTCGATAGCCGATCTTTGCAACAGCAGCCAATGTCCCGTCAAAATCCCGATTGAGATCGTCGCCGACCGTGTAGAGCTGCAGTCCGATCGGCAGGCCGGTGCGCCGGAAAAAAGTAGGGGCGCCGGCGGCACCGTTCGCCCGGACGGCCAGGAATGCCGCTGCCGCCAAGAAATCCCGTCGCGACAATGTGTACATGTTTCCCCCTATGATCCTTTGGCAGATGTTAATGCAATCTATGGCAAGGCGCGTACAGTTAGGGTATGCCAATAGGCGCGCAAGATCACCTCGACTCGCTCTATGCACGCCAGAGGGTCCTGTCGGCTGAGGCGACCCTCCTCGAATCGGAGCGCGATACGCTCGAAACTGACTCCAATCGGTACTATATCTTGGAGGTGGAAATCACAGCGCTGCGCGAGGAGGCCACGCGAATCAACGCGCGGATTGCCGACATCCTTGAAAGAGATCTACAGCGCTAAAATCCTCGGGCGATCAGGCTAGATATGGGTAACCCTCTCCTACCGGACGACATGGCGCGCATCGCGGCGCCCGCCCGGAATGCCGTCGCGACCGGCGATATTCCAGGAGCCATTTCCCTGGTTTGGCGACGCGGTGAGCTGCTGCATCTCGAAACCGCCGGCCTGCGCGACATCGAAGCGAAGTTACCGGTCGAGCGCGATACGATTTTTCGTATTGCCTCGATGAGCAAGCCGGTCATCTCAGTCGTGGCGCTGATTCTGGTGGAGCACGGCGCGCTGAGGCTCGATGATCCCATCAGCAAGTGGGCCCCTGAATTCACGCGAATGCGCGTGCTGCGTCGTCCAGACGGCCCCTTGGACGATACCTATCCCGCGCCGCGAGCCATCACCATTGAGGACTTGATGACTCACCGCTCGGGCCTTTCCTATGCGTTCACCGCCAAAGGACCCTTGTCGCAGACACTTGAAGATCGGTTTGGACTCAAATTGGAGGGATGGCGCTCGGCTGACGATTGGATGAACGCGCTGGCGTCGCTGCCCTTGAGCTACGCGCCCGGCGAGCGGTTCAATTATGGCCACTCGACCGATGTCCTGGGATTCATCATTGGCCGGGCGGCGGGCTCCAGCATGCGCGAGGCGCTGCAGGAATTGTTGTTCACTCCGTTGAACATGGCCGACACCGATTTTTGGGTGCCGCCGGAAAAGCGCGGCCGAGCGGCAGTGCTATACCAATCCTCTGCGCCCGGGATTTTCACGCCGCTGCCGTTGGCCGGTTTCTTGGACGATTCGCCGCCCGTGATCACGGCCGGCGGGCAGGGTTTGGTCTCAACCGCTGATGACTACCTTACCTTCGCGCGCATGCTGCTCGGAGGTGGGCAGATCAACGGCAAGCGGTTGCTGTCGCAGGAATCCGTCCACTCGATGACGTCGAATCGCCTGACGCCGGAGCAGCGGCGCGACATCCAGTTCGGGATTCCCTTCTTCATGGCGCAGGGCTTCGGACTCGGCGTTTCCGTTGTCATGGATCCGAAGAAGAATGCCTGGATGGGGTTGGGCGGCGCCGGCGCATTCGGCTGGCCGGGACTTTTTGGCGGATGGTGGCAAGTCGACCCACAGCGCGAGACCGTGATGCTGTGGCTGCAGCAGACCATGCCGCCCCAAGCGCCGGCCGGCAACAGCAGCGCCCTGGGAGATTCGCGCATGGCAGAAGCCTTCACCCGATGGTTATTCGCGCATCCCAAACTGCTTTCGCTGATGAGCAAGATGGCGCAGCGATCCGGAAAGACACCGCGTATGCCGGGCATTGCCGCCGTCCAAGGTTTTCAGAAGGAAACGCAGGCAGCACTGGCGAAGGCGCCGGACCCACTGGGACCGGCGCCTTAACTCAGGCGTTAGGTTTACGGCCAGTAGTCATCCGACCCCGGTCCGAAGCCGCCGAAGAACGGCGCGTCGCCGTGCTCCCGGTGATGCTGCGACAGTTGCTGCGGCTGGACTTTCCCTGGCAGCGGCAGATCGCTGTCGTCGAAGGCGAACACGAATATCCGGTTCGGATTTTCGGCGGGAGCGAGGACGTTCGCAGACGAACCCGCATCCTTGGCGACGTAGCTGACGAAATCGTTGTCGTTGGTCAGGAACAAGGTGTGGTGGGTGCGGTCGTTGATTTCCACGTCGGGACCGAAAGCGATGCCTTCGAGCTTGGAGGGAATGTTGACAATACCCGCGCCGCTCAACACCGCGACGATATCGATGAAGGGCTTGGCCGACTTGGTCACGGGATTAAACGTGGCCGTGCGCAGGTCCGCGATGTTGCTCACATCCGTCGCACCCTTGAGATCGATCTCGTACAGCGTCTTTTCCTTTGGGGGACTGTTGTCGTCCACCGCCGTTTCGAAGCCGGTCGCATCGCGTTCGTCCACCAGGAACTGGTGATCGTTGACGGCCAGCAGTTCGCTGATGGCCGAGCCTTTGACGGTCGTCAGCGGGTACGCATACTGATGCATGATCCTGCCGGAGGCGATGTCGATCGTGACCATCCGGGTGTAGGGGATGCCGCTCGCACCGTAGTTGCCGCTGGTACCGCCATCCTGGATCAGCGGGAACTACGGTGCAAGCGGCATCCCCTACACCCGGATGGTCACGATCGACATC
>DATHKV010000226.1:0-2224 GCA_035488895.1 Steroidobacteraceae bacterium | reverse complement strand
GCCCCGCTCAAGTTTCCAAAGTCACGGCGCATGATCAAGCAGTGACCATTGAGATCACGGAGCGGGGCGCCAACACCGAAGGCTTGGGCGTATCCACCGTGATCGATGCCAAGCTCATCGTCGCGGCCGATGGCGCGCAGTCCGCGGTGCGCGGCGCATTCGGCATCGAGGCGGAGGTGCGCGACTATGAGCAAACCGCCGTGATCACCACGGTTTTGCCGCAGCGCTTTCATGACAACGTGGCCTACGAACGATTTACCCCCAGCGGGCCCCTGGCGCTGCTGCCCTTGGAGGGCGGCCGCTGCACGCTGGTGCTGACCTTGACGAAGGACGCGGCACAGGCAGCGCTCGCCTGGTCCGATGATGAATTCCTCGCCGAGGTACAGCGCCGCTTCGGTTTTCGCCTGGGGCGTTTTTTAAAAGTCGGGCGCCGCGTGCCCTATCCGCTTTCCCTCACGCAGGCGACCCGCACCAGCGCGCCGCGCTGCGTGATCGTCGGCAACGCCGCACAAGGTCTCCACCCGGTCGCCGGGATGGGTTTCAATTTAGGGCTGCGCGATGTCGCGAGTCTTGCTGAACTCATCGCCGAGCGGGCGGGCCCGGACGCTGATCCGGGAAGGCGCGAATTGCTCGCGGAGTACGATGCGTGGCGCAGTGCGGATCGCGGCGGCGTGATTGGCTTCACCGACGGCCTGGTACGGATATTTTCCAACCCCTTGAGCTCGGTGCGGGGACTGCGCAACCTGGGGCTCTTGGCGTTCGATCTGCTGCCCCCCGCCAAGGCGGCGCTGTCGCGCTTGAGCACCGGGGGCAGCGGCCGCATTCCCAAATTGGCCCGCGGCGTGGCTCTCGTATGATGCGCGCGCGATCCCGGGAATTCGACGTGCTCATCGTCGGCGCGGGCGTGATCGGCGTTGTGATGGCAAGCGTGCTGTTGGCGCGCAAGGTGTGCGCGGCCGGCCGGGTCGCCGTGATTGCCGATCGGTTCGCCGCGCCGCCCGTGGGCGATGAGGACTGGGATCTGCGCGTCTTTGCGATGAGCCGCGCCTCGGAGCGCCTGCTGCGGATTTGCGGCGTCTGGGATGCGCTGCCCATGAGTCGCGTATTTCCCTACGAACGCATGTGTGTTTGGGACGCCGGCGGCAGCGCGACCGGTTCAGGCGCGCTGCTGTTTGATTGCGCGCAAATCGGCGAACCGAATCTTGGCTACATCGTGGATGCCAAGGCCTTGGCGTGGCAGTGTTTGCACGCGGCACGCGCTCTGGGCGTTGTACTGATCGAGGACGGAGTGTCGGCGGTGATCCCCGGAGACGACGCGGTGACGCTGCGCCTGGACGACGGGCGGGAATTGCGCAGCAGCCTGTTGGCGGCAGCGGACGGCACGGACTCCAAGACGCGGGAGCTGCTCCGCATCGACACAGCCGGCCACGCCTATCATCAGGATGCTCTCGTCGCGCACGTGCAAACCAGCAAACCCCACGCCAAAACGGCGTGGCAACGGTTTTTGAACACGGGACCTGTTGCGTTTTTGCCGCTCAACGATGGTCGTTGCTCCATTGTGTGGAGCGTCGCGCGATCGCAGGCTGAACGCCTGCGCGCCATGGACCCGCAGGCGTTCAGCGAGGCTTTGACCGCTGCCAGCGGCGAGGCGCTCGGCCAGTGCACCCTGGCGAGCAAGCTCGCGTCGTTTCCCTTGAAGCTGCAGTACGCCGTCGATTACGCGCGGCCGCGCGCCGTGCTGCTCGGCGATGCCGCGCACGTGGTGCATCCGCTGGCCGGGCAGGGCCTGAATCTGGGCTTGTTGGATTGCGCGGCGCTGGCTGAGGTGCTGGCCGATGCCGGCGGCGCCGACAATTTCGGCGACCTAAAATCCCTGCGGCGTTACGAGCGTTGGCGCCGCAGCGAAAACCTCATCGCCGCGGCGGCGCTGGATGGATTGGAGCGGCTATTCTCGCAGTCGGATGCCCTGAGTTCCGGATTGCGCAGCGCGGGGTTGAGTGCAGTGGCCAGGATGCCGGCCTTGAAGCGCCGCTTCGCGCAGCGCGCGCTGGGATTGGCGGGAGACGTGCCGGAGTTCCTAAAGGCGGTCTAACTTTGCCGCGCAAATAAAGTCGTTCACGGACAGGCCGCCGATCGAGTGCGTGGAGTAGGTGACATCGCAGTGGTCATAGCCCACCGTAAGGTCAGGATGATGATCTTCGGTATTCGCAACATGAGCGATCGC
>DATHKV010000225.1:0-22698 GCA_035488895.1 Steroidobacteraceae bacterium | reverse complement strand
GCCGAATTAACAGGCTCATCCGCGGACGCTGCGACATTATCATCAATAATTCTACCGGCGGTGGCGTCACCGGGGACATGATCCGCGAGCAGCCGAACGGTCTTTGGGAGATCATCTATGAGGAGCGTCTCAAAGGCATGGAAGCCGACCCTGAAATGGCCACCCTCGACGCCGAGACCACCGTCGCCAGCTTCGGCGGACGAGAGATCCTGGTGGCAACCACACCGCGGCGCTGCGAGGAAATGGCCAAGCTGTTCATGGAAAAGGGCATCAAGCCCGAATGGGAGGTGTTTAGTCCTGAGCACATCATCCAGGATGTATCGCGGCTGATTGCCAAAGGCTACGACAAGCCGCCCTACTTCATCAATATGGTACTCGGCGGCGAGAGGGGCTTTCAGGGTGCCATGCCTTACAACAGCGACATCCTAAATTTCATGGTTCGTCAATTGCCCCCGCAAAGCATCTTCTGCGTCTCGGCCATTGGTCCTGCACAATTGCCGGCGACCACTCAAGCATTGCTATTGGGCGGCCATGTCCGGATCGGCCTCGAAGACAACAACTATTACCGCTCCGGACAACTCGCGACCAACCTGCAACTTGTCGAGCGCACGATGCGAATCATGTCGGAATTGCAACTCGAGCCCGCATCAGCTTCAGAGGCGCGCGCGATGCTCAATCTCCGGATGCGCTGAGTGGCGAGCATTGTGCCGCGATCCAGCATCGACCTCCTGATCAAGCGATCACACAGCCTTTGGCTTGATCTGATCGAGCCCGGATTGACGGCGCAAGGACTGACGTCGATCCAATACACCATCCTGGTTTGGCTGAAGGAAGCCGCAACTGTGACGTCGAGGGACATCTGCGGCTCGTATCGCCATGACAGCGGCGCGCTGACTCGCATCGTTGACCAGCTGGCCGAACGCGGTCTATTGGAACGCATCCGCGACAATGCGGATCGTCGAAAGGTCAATCTGCGCCTGACGCCAGCAGGCCTCACGCTCGTTGAGTCGTCTATTCCGCACGTGGTCTCGATTCTCAATACGGGTCTCAGCGATTTCAGCCGCGGCGAAGTGCAAGACTTTACGCACCTGTTGTTAAAGCTGAACGGTCGCCTGCAATCGCAGCTCGACTCGACGACCGCCTTTGGCGAAGCGGGTGCATAGGCGAGATGTCGTGCGGACGCTCATGGATTTCTTGCAAGCGCCCGCTGCCGCTCGCCAATGATGTAACTTAGATTTATGAATTGACGCTATTGTATAAATCCACTACGATTTTGGCGCGCGATCGCATTTCACCGCTCCGTGTTGGAACGCGTTGCGACACAATACCTCCCGACAACTTATGCATTGAGGAGAGACAATGGGCAGACTCACTGGAAAGGTGGCCTTCATCACCGGCGTCGCCAGCGGTATGGGCCGCGCCGCTGCCACACTCTTTGCCGCGGAGGGCGCGAGAGTCGTGGGATGCGACATCAGCCAATCTCAAGCGCAACAAACCGTCTCGGAAGTACGAGAGGCCGGCGGTCAGATGGTGACGTTCGGGCCGGTGGATCTCAGCTTGCCGGCAGCGGCTAAAAAATGGATATCCGATGGGGTTGCGGAAACCGGCGGAATCGACATTCTTTACAACAACGCCGGCGGCGCGCGCTTTGGCCTATTCGGCGAGCTTTCTCACGAAGATTGGGCATTTACACTGCGCAATGAGGTTGACTTGGTTTTCTACGCCAGCCAGGCCGCTTGGCCGCATCTCATCGCCCGCGGCGGCGGCGTGATCATCAACACAGGATCCGCAGTCGCAGCGCGCGGTAATCCCAACATGGGCTTTGCAGCGCACGCCGCGTCGAAGGGCGCGATTGTGGCATTCACCCGGCAGCTTGCCGCCGAAGGCGCCAAGCATAAAATCCGCGCAAATATCGTTTCTCCCGGCCCGATTCGGACACCGGCTACCGCAGTAATGCCACCCGAAGCGAAGGAGAGAATTAGAGCGTCGATCCCCCTGGAACGGTGGGGCGAGGTTGAAGACGTTGCTTATTGCGCACTGTACTTGGCATCTGACGAAGCGCGCTGGGTCACAGGAGCGGATTTTGTGATCGACGGCGGCGGCGGAGTTGCCGGCCTTTGAGGCATCGATGCAAATTGAGTGGACCCGAATCGGTTCTGTCGGACCACAACTCTCAACTCCGCTCGGGGTCTCAGAGGCCCCGCTTCTTCTGGCACGCCCCTAGGGGCGGTGCATATCCCAGGGAGTCTTGCCGGGCGGCAACTGGGGACGGTGCACCAATTCGTTGAGAGGTACTCCCGCATCGTATCGGGCAATCAATTCTTCGGGCTCGATCAGAACGCCCATAAAATTTTCCTCGTAGTTGCCTGCTGCAAAAAACGCGTCGATTTCCGCAACTGTTGGAAACACGTCGTAGTCCAATTCGATTTTGTTGCCGTCCGGATCTCGATAGTAAAATGAAATGGTTGGACCATGATTGATCGTCCAAAAGGGTGTGATACCTTGCGATTTTAGATATGTGTACTGTGCCAGCAATGCGCCGAGCGTGGGATACGAGAACGCCAGATGCTCCAATCCCCAACTGTTGGGAGGGCGCGCGATCAATTGAGGAATGCCGATGAGACCTATGCGGTGATGCTCATCGTCATAGGTCAAAAAGCATACCTTGTCATTTTGGTAGGCTACGCGGGCATCGAACATGTTCAAATACCAGTCTCGAGCCCGAGGCAAGTTCGCAGTCATCAGAACGGCATGCGCGAACTTGAATGGTCGCACACGGTTTGGATATTCGTCGGCAAGGCGTTTGTTGACGCGTGCTGGTTTCTCACTTACTTCGCTCATGATTTTTTTACCTCTGTTGCGGAATGCTCATTCCCAGTACCTCGAAATACATCAAGGCAGCCTGGTTGACTGCGGTTCGTCTATTACGAGGTTGTCAATTTCCCCCAACCCCTCTATCTCGATGCGACAACGCTGTCCCGCCTTGAGATAGCGCGGTGGCACTTGTGCGCCGCCGACACCCGCTGGTGTACCGGTCGACAAGATGTCGCCGGGCTCGAGAGTAAAGGCGGTAGTCAGGAAGGCGATCATCTGAGGAATCTTGTGAATGAATTCCGAAGTGTTGCCGTCTTGCCGCAGATCATCGTCAATCCAGGTGCGAACGCGCAGGATATTGGGGTCGGCAACCTCGTCAGCTGTCGTCAACCAGGGACCTATGGGACCGTGGGTATCAAATGATTTCCCCATTGTCGCCGTTGGGGACAGGCTCTGCCAGTCGCGCACACTCACATCGTTGCAAACGACGTAGCCGGCAATCATTTCGTGTGCCCTCTCGGGCGGCACGTGACGGCAACGAGTGCCTATGACCAAGCCCAGTTCGCCTTCATAGTCCAGATCGGCGGAAACGCGCGGCAAATGCATCGGATCATAAGGACCAACAATGCAACTTACTTGCTTGTTGAACCAGTGCTGCTGTTTGGTCGATGGAATGTTAGCGCGAGGATGCGATTTCGAGAACTCTTCAAGATGTTTGGAATAGTTCGCACCGAGTGCCAAATATTTACTCGGTCGTGGCACAGGTGCCATGAGCGTCACCTGGGCAAGCGGCAGGCGGTTACCGTTGCCATTTATCGCGCTGCGAACTGCGGCCAGTCCATCCTTACCAGAGCGCAGAAGATCAATCATGGTGGTGGGCAGGCTCGAATCGAGCGACGCGACTTCGATTACCTCATCATTGCTGATGAGACCTAGCCGTTCCTCGCCTGTTTCGTGTCGATAAGTCGCAAGTTTCATGTCCTGCCTCCAGCCCCCATCTAAAACACGCGGTGTCGCATCGTCGTGCGATCGATGTTTTACCAGCTTTATTGCAATCGATCTTTGGTAGCTATTCGAAAACACCGAGTTGCCACGGTCATTTCTTTGCCACGGGCAATTTTGTGCGATGACTCAACAAGATTTCGAACCCGGGATGTCCGCAGATCGCTTGAATTGTTCGGTGAGCAGCCATTCGGCGACCTCACCGCATGACGCGACCCAGATGTCCGTACGGTGTTGCGCGTGGGCGATGATGCTGAATAGCGCTTCCATTCGCTCTCGACTCTGCCCGATGATGGCCGGATGAAAATCGAACACTGCATGCGAACCGATCTCCGCCGCTCGATCAATCTCTTGGACGAACACTTGTTTAAGTAAGCTCGGACCAAATCGCCCATCGGGTCCGGGTCGAATGTTGAACCGAGCTGCGATTCGCTCCTCTAGCTGGTTGCCATCGACGAACGGCCAGCTGAACGGTGTGCTGACAACGCTGTCCAGTACGACTCTCGTTCCTTCGCCGACGCAAGAGTAGTGAGAGAAGCCATAGCGACTCATCAATCCCGCAAGATTCTCTGATCCATAGCCGCCCGGGGGGCGAAACCCCATGGGCCGCAGTCCCACCGCCGCCATGGCAACAAGCGACTGTTCCAGCACCTCGACCTGGCGCTGCGACTCGAGCGTTGCCCAGATTTCGTGCCGGAAGCCATGCAAACCCACCTGATGACCGGCATCCACCATCGCGCGCAACGTATCCGGATAGACCGAAGCGTTCCACGCTTCCACAAAAAAAGTTACCTGAAATCCATTGAGGCGCTTGAGCAATTCGGGCACCACCTGCGTGACCGATATGTGGGATCCGATCGGCTGATCTTTGGGCCATTTACCAAATTCAATGTCCGAGGCCTCCCCCAGGTTATCGAATGAAAAGCTCACGACGCCTTTCTTGCCATTCGGGCCCCACCCTGACTTCACAGCGTCGCCCTCCCCTCTGTTTTTGACATCGACAACTACAAATTTTAGCGCTAAAATATGTTCTTGTCGATAAAAATGATTACTGACGATAAGAATTAGCTGGGTAGGCGCGTAAGGCGATAAGGGGGCTCAAAAATGAAGTCAATCTGCGGCTCAGGCGTGAGGATTCGGGCTCAGCTGCTAGCGGGATGTAGCTGTGGCGTTGCGCTCTGGTGTTTGAGTGCCGGTGCGCAGAGTTTGCAGTCTTCCGAGGCGCAGACTGCCAAAGTTTCTGACATTCCGGAAATCATAATAACGGCGCAACGGCGCGCTGAAAACGCGCAAAACGTCCCCATCGCAGTGTCGGCTGTCAGTGCACAGGAGTTGCAACTGCAGGGCATAACCAACACGCTCGACATCGGGCGCGCCGTTCCGAGTCTCGTCGTTACCCAAACCTTCGGCTACGTGCTCCCTCGCATTCGGGGAGTCGGCAACAGCGTTGTGGGCGCCGGATACGAAAGCGGCGTGGCAACTTATATAGATGGCGTTTATCTCGCAGCCGCGCCGGCAGGGTTGCTCTCTCTTAATAGCATTGAACAGATCGAGGTGCTGAAAGGTCCACAAGGCACTTTGTTCGGCCGAAACGCCACAGGCGGCCTTGTCTCGATCATTACGCGGGAGCCATCGTCGACGCCCCGCGGAATGGTCGATGTCAGCTACGGTGACTATCAGACCGCGACCACCAACCTCTACCTGACCGGCGGACTGGGGAACGCCGTCGCTGCAGATTTCGCAGGTCACATCGGCACGCAAGGCCAGGGCTACGGTATCAACCGTTTCAACGGTCGCGACGTGAATCGAATGGACAATGACACCGCCTTACGCTCTTCGCTCCTCATCACGCCAGGCGAAGATACCAAAATTCGGCTCACCCTCGACTACGAGCAGAACAGGGGATCGGTGTATGGCGCCGTTCGGCTCGCGCCCGGAACAAGCACTTTTTTTCCGAAGGGGCCCATTCAGAGCACCTGGGATGTGAACTCTGACCTGCAGCCTTTCAATGAGTACAAAGGCGGTGGCGTCACGGTACGATTCGAACAGGGCCTGGGATTCGCCAAGCTGACGAGCATCTCCGCCTTCCGTGAATCGCAAAATGTCGTTACGGCCGACGCGGACGCTACGCCCGCGCCGCTCCTCTCTCTTCTCGAGGCTCAGCGCGATTACCAGCGAAGTGAGGAAATTAACCTCACCTCTGACGCATCGTCGTTCATTAAGTGGGTGGGCGGCCTCTACTATTTCGGCGCCTCCTCTGCTTACGATCCAAGTCGGGCCGCATTTTTCGGCTTCATTCAACCCCAAACGCCTTTCGGTCCGATTGGAGCTTTGAATAATTTCGGCCAGGAGCGCACCGAATCATACGCCGCCTATGCTCAAGGGACAGCACCGATCGCGGATCAGACCAATCTTACTGTCGGCCTTCGTTACTCATCTGAGAAACATATCCTTGATGCCTATCAAACCATTGACATCGTCGGCGGTCCGACAGGTCTCGAGTCGACGTTTCCGGAGCAAAGCAGATCGTTTTCCGATCCCACATGGCGAGTTTCGCTTGATCATCGTTTCTCGCCAGAATTGATGGTCTATGTGTCCGAAAATCGAGGCTTTAAGAGCGGTGGGTTCAATCCCCAAGTCCCCACGGACCCTGCGTACGAACCTGAAAAGCTGGATGCCTACGAAATTGGCATGAAGAGCGATTTGCTCGCTCGTCGTTTACGCATCAATGCCGCGGTCTTTTACTATAACTATACGAACCTGCAAGTCGCAAAGTTCACCGGATCTCAAACCACCTATTACAACGGAGCAGCGGCTCGCATTTACGGCTTGGACACCGATATTGAAGTTCGGCCGACTCCGAATTTGACCTTCACTGGGGGATTTACACTCCTTAATGATCGGTTCACCAACTTTCCCGACGCGGTTATCGCTCTACAGGTGCCCGGCGGCCTAGACACCAAGATCGGCTCGGCCAAGGGAAACCGCTTGCCGCAAACCGCGGACTTTACCGGCTCCGTGAATGCGGATTATCACCTCCCAACTCACTTTGGCGGAGTTGGCTTCAACCTGAGCTACAGCTATAACAGCGGATATTATTCTCAGCCAGACAATATTTTGCGGCAGCCGAGCTACAGCACCGTTGCGACCGATTTGCGATTCGAATTCAAGAACCATTTCACTTTCAGTCTGTGGGGCCGCAACCTCACCAATGCGAAGATTGCCCAGACTTTGGCGGCCGGTAGTTTCAACAGCATCGTCAGCTATGCGCCCCCCTTAACCTACGGAGCGACGGTCAGCGCCAAATTCTGACGTTGCGCGCCTGCGATCAGCGAAGGACTTGGATGAGTGATTACGAGAAGCAAGCTGTATTGGCACAGCGCAAACGTGGTCTATTTCCTGAAGGAGTATTGCGATGAAAACCTCGAGTGATTTGAGTTTCGCGGCAGAAAACGCGCACAACAAAGTATACGGTGGATTTGAAGGTGTAGAAGTTCCCGAGGGCCTCGAGCGAAAAATCGCCGAGCGGCGCGCGAGCAATCATACGAAGCGCCTTCATCATCACGCATTTCGCTGTCGAAACGCGGAAGAAACTCGGCACTTCTATGAAGACGTATTGGGCTTTCCGCTGGTTCAGGCGGTGATCCAGAATCGAGAGTTTGGGTCGACGCAAGAGAATAACTTTTGCCACATTTTCTTTGAGCTTGCCGATGGTAGCGCGCTTGCGTTCTTTGATTGCACTGGAACGCTCGTAACCCGCGATTACGAAGCGGGCACCGGTTTTGACCATCACGTCGCGCTCTATGTTGAGAGTGATGCGGATCTGAACTACTATAAAAAGCGCCTCGACGCGGCAAATATCCCCAATCATTACGTCGATTACATCGTCTATCATTCGCTGTATGTCAACGACCCCAATGGACTTAACATAGAGTTCTGCGCAAATCCGCCGATTACCGCCGACTACGAATTGAAGGCCGAACTGGTGGCGCATCGTGATCTGAAAACATGGGTGGAATTCGCACATAAAGGGCAAGATTCCAAGTAGCGACAGAGCGGATATAATGGGAGCCACGAGCGTATGGACATTGACATGGAATTGACTGCGATTCCTGGGACCTATATCGAGGCGGTTCAACAGCGCCTGCGGGAAGATATTGTCTCGGGAAAGCTGCCGCCATGGGAAAAGCTTCGACTCTCCGAACTGAAAACGCGTTATGAAATGGGCTCCACACCTCTTCGCGAAGCCCTCTCACGCTTGGTGGGTGAAGGTTTGGTGACCTTTGAAGGGAATAAGGGGTTTCGGGTCCGCGGCCTCTCGCGTGAAGATCTTGCAGACATCGCCTACATGCGCACCGCAGTTGAGACGTTTGCGATCCGGACTGCCATTGAGCGCGGCGGAATGGAATGGGAGAGTGGAGTCGTGGGCGCCCTACATGCGCTCATCAGCCTGACGCGCGACACGGCTACGGATCGAGCGAGCTTGGATGTTTGGAACGTCGCTCACGATCGCTTCCATGAAGCGTTGCTCTCGGCGTGTGGTTCGCCGCGCGTGTTCGAGACGCAGCGCCGGCTCGCCGAACATCATAATCGTTACCGCCGGATTTTTATGGGCGATAATCTACCGCGACAGCTGCTCATCGATGAGCACAAGGATATTGCCGAAGCCGCACTGGCGCGCGACGCCGACCGCGCGGCGGCGCTTCTCGGGCGGCACATGGTTGTCACTTCCGACTTCTATGCGCGGGTTCTCGCGGGCAGCGAGCAGGCCGTATCCGCGAATGCGGCCAGCGCTGAACTCGAATAGTTCCGCCACACCCGATGTTAGTTTCCTCGTCGCTGATGTAACTTGAGGATCCGATCGGCATTTCCGTGGGCGACTTTCTCAAGATCTGCCCCCGATACAGATATGCCTTGTAGAAACTCGGCGCCGTGCGAGTTGCTGCTGTAAGGGTAGTCCACAGAAAATAGAATCCGCTCGACCCCGAACACGGCGAGCGCTAACTCAAAGGGCGGCGTCGTAAAAAGCCCACTCGTGGTTATCGACACTTGGTCAAGAATCGTCTGACTGACCGACCTTGCGAGATGGTTGATGTGCGGACTGAAAATCTGGTCACAGCGCGCCATCATCGCCGGCAATCCTTCGCCCATGTGCCCAATAATCAGCTTCAATGCTGGATGCCTGTCGAGGGTACCGGAAAGCACCAGGCGCAGGACATGAAGTGCGAGTTCGGAGTGCCAGCCCCAACCAGGCCCGGCAAGCAAAAAGTCTGTAATACCCGGCAATCCAGTAAAGTAGGCTTTGCGCACCGGTTCCGGCGGCAAGTTCGGATGCAAATATATCGGGACGTCCAGTTGCTCAGCCCGCGAAAGGATGGGCTCGAAGCGCGCATCATCGAGAAAGCAGTCCTCGGTCATCCCGTTTATCATCACGCCGCAAAAACCCAGTTCACGCGTGGCCCGTTCCAGCTCGTCGGCCGCCGCCACCGGGCTTAGCATCGGCAAGTGTGCAAATCCCGCGAACCGGTCGGGATGCTCGGCGATCGCTCCCGCCAACACGTCGTTCATCGCTCGCGCCAAGGAGACCCCGTCGGCGCCATCAACCAAATCGGCGCCTGGTCCTGAGGCCGACAGCACCTGCACGGTGATGCCGGTTTTATCCATGTCGCGTAGTCGCTCCGCACCAAGGTCCGCTAGCAGCACGTCTGGTCCCTTCCAGCGGCCCACTGGAAACCCGCGCCGCGCTATGGCATTCGAGTCTATCTGCCGAATTAGGGCCGGGACCGCGAAATGTTCTTCAAGCGCAACAACGCGCATTGATCGTACCCCTTCGAGCCAACACCTTGGCCGCTACGCATTCCATCGTTACTTTCCAGCCTGGTGCGAGCTAGTCACGCCAAACCACAATTCATCAAGCTATGCGAATTAGACGAAAACGTCAAATCAAACGCGGTCCGCCAACTCATTCATTCAATTTGCCAATCTCATGATTGATAGCCGTTGTTTTGGAGCAGCGATCCAAGCAGTCCTAGACCTCAAACAAGCTGGTGGCCACAAGATCCAGCACGAGCTGATCCCGCTGGTTGGCTAGATGCCACTGCCATCTAACAATGCCGTAGTGCCCCGATCGGGATGCCCGAACTTCCAACACACGAACCTTGAGAGTCAGGGCATCACCGGCTCGCACCGGTGCCGGCCACTTGAGGTACTCGAGTCCCGGCGATCCGCAGGATCTTGATCCGCACAAGATCGTATCCACAACCAGCCGCATGGCAATACTGCAGGTATGCCAACCGCTGGCGATCAGGCCGTTCCAGCCACTTTCCTCCGCGACCACTTTGTTGATATGAAACGGCTGGGGATCAAAGCGACTCGCAAATTCAACGATCGCTGACTCCTCGACAAAATGTGGGCCTGCTTCAATAACCTGACCCACATGGAAATCGTTGTAGTTCAAGTCAACGCCGCTATGTAAGCCCGCGGCGCTAGTTGAAACGAACGTACTTAGTATCCAGCGGCTGCTTATTGATGCCCGACCGCGGCGGGGAAATCCAATTGGCGAATTTCCCAGGTTCGACGATGGGGCCCATCAGCGAAGCGACGTATTCGCGATCTGCCGCGCTGGGCAACCAGCTCTCCACGTTGGCGTGCCATTCCGCTTGCGTTACCGGATGACCATCGGGCGCAATCCTGACGCCGGAGAGTGTGCCGATGGATCGGTTAAAGGCCTTGTGCGGCACCGTCAGGCGAAACGCCAGGCCGGCCTTTTCAATCACCTTGTTCCAACGTCCGATACCCGCTTCGGAGTCCTTGATGAAATTATCCCGCAATACTTCGTTCAACGCATTCAACTTGGGTATTTCACGCTGAATGAGCTTACCGTCCTTGACGTCCAGAATGCTGTAAGTAGCGCCATTGAGTTGATGATCGTCAATCAATTTGCTTTCTTCAAAGCGGCCTTTGAGTCCCGAGCTATAAAAAATGGCCGCATTCGAGGATTGATCTGCGCCGAACAGGTCCAAGGTCACACTGTAGTGAAAGTTCAAATAGCGCTGCAGCGTGGGTAGATCGATGGCACCGAGCGCCCGAGCCTGCTCGGGAGATTCGATGTCTTGCTGCCGCATGAGTTCGCAGGTACGGGCAATCACTCGCGACACGCCGGACTCACCCACAAACATGTGATACGCCTCTTCGGTCAGCATGAACCTGGTGGTGCGCGCCAGAGGGTCGAAGCTCGATTCCGCCAACGCACACAACTGGAACTTGCCGTCGCGGTCGGTGAAGTGGGTAAACATAAAAAACGCGAGCCAGTCGGGTGTCTTTTCGTTGAACGCCCCTAAGATGCGCGGGTTGTCCTGTTGCCCCGATCGTCGCTGCAGCAGCGCATCCGCCTCTTCGCGGCCATCGCGACCGAAATATCGATGCAGCAGGTAAACCATGGCCCACAGATGGCGACCTTCCTCGACATTGATCTGGAACAGATTTCGCAAGTCGTACAAGGACGGCGCCGTCAGCCCCAAATGTCGTTGCTGCTCCACGGATGCCGGCTCCGTGTCTCCCTGCGTGACGATAATGCGGCGCAGATTGGCGCGATGCTCGCCCGGCACCTCTTGCCACACGGGCTTGCCAATGTGCTCGCCGAAATGAATTTTACGGTCTCGGTCCTGCGGCGCGAGAAAGATGCCCCAGCGATAGTCCGGCATTTTCACGAAGTCATAGTGGGCCCAGCCCGCGTGCTCCGCGGAAATGGCGGTCCGCAGGTATACCTCTTTTTGATGAGAACCTTCAGGCCCCATGTCCTGCCACCAGCTCAAAAAATTGGGTTGCCAAAGCTCGAGCGCGCGCTGCAGGGTACGATCCGATGATAGATCGACGTTGTTCGGTATTTTCTGGCTGTAGTCAATGACGGTCAAAGGATGCGCTCCTGAAGTACTTGCTGGGGAAGAACTAGATGCGCTGCCAATCAAAGGCGACATTCTCGCCCTGGCCATAGGTCTTTAAGGCGCCCTTCTCGCCGACCGCATTGGGACGAATAAAAATCCAGTTCTGCCAAGCAGAGAGTCGTCCAAAGACTCGCGACTCCATCGATTCGTAGATACCGAAGCGCAGATTTGCTTCCATACCGGTCAATGCATCCGGCGAGAGGCTGGCTCTTTCCTCAATCGCCAGGCGAATTTCATTGTGCCAATCGATATCGTCGGGGATTGCAGTCACCAGCCCCAACTGGTTCGCCTGCGCAGCAATGAGCGGCTGGTTCAGCGCGCTGCGCAAATGAGTGATGGCTTTCGCGTCGCAGTAGAAGCGCCGCTCCAATCGAGTTTTTTGATTGACCATCGGCAGAGGCCCGAAATTGAGCGCCGATAGCGCGATGTGTGGGGCATTGGAACTGTCGCTCGGCAAATCGAGCATATAGCTGCGATCAGCTGCTAGTGCCAATTCCAGCAAACTCCCCGCAAAACAAGAATCTTGGTCTATCAGTGCAAACAAAGTTCTAGAAGACACATCCAAGCGAGCCAAAGTCCGCCGCAGCATGCCTAAGGTTTCGCGCACGAACCAATTTTCCTTAAATCCCTCCATCACTGCATCGCAATCGAGCACCGCTCGCGGACTACCACGTGTGTGCAATAACCACGTGCCAACATCCGCCTCGCCGGTGCGCAAATTGAGAATGGCGTCGTCGAGTTCGCGCGCCATCTGTAACGGCCACCAATTGGCGCCGGCGGCCAAAATGAATTCGAGTGTGTCCGGCTGCGCAGCCAGTGGCGCGCGCACTGTCAAATGAGCCACGCGCTGAGGTCGGTCAATGTGTGCATCAACGTAGCGATAGTGAATCGAATCGGCTTCGACACGCCGCTCCAAAGGCGTCAATGACACTCCCATCGCATGACTGGGCCGATCACTGCCTGCGGCAAGCGTGTGAGCGCGATCCGTCACCTTGTCAGCAAATTGTGCCGGCTTGGAAATCTCATCCACCAGGCGCCAGTCCTTCGCCCGCTGTCCCCGCACCCCCTCGGCGGTAGTACAGAAAATGTCAGCCAGATCATGCCGTACTTTGCGTTTGTCGGTGAGGCGGGTCAGTCCGCCGGTTCCCGGCAATACGCCCAGGAGTGGAACCTCCGGCAGGGAAACTGCTGCGGAGCGATCATCGACGAGATAGATCTCATCGCACGCCAAGGCGAGTTCGTAGCCCCCTCCGGCGCAGGAACCATTGACCGCCGCCAAGAATTTGAGGCCTGAGTTGCGGCTCGAGTCTTCAAATCCGTTGCGTGTTTCATTCGTGAACTTGCAGAAGTTCACTTTCCACGCGTGGCTGGAGATGCCAAGCATAAAAATATTCGCCCCTGAACAGAACACGCGCTGCTTGGCGCTCGATAACACGACGGTGCGAACCGTCGGATGTTCAAAGCGGATGCGCTGAATCGCGTCATGCAACTCAATGTCGACACCCAAATCGTAGGAGTTGAGTTTAAGTTTGTAGCCAGGACGCAGCCCGCCATCCTCGGCGACGTCCATGATCAGTCTGGCGATGGTCCCGTCGGTCGAAAGCTTCCAATGACGATACAGCGAGGGCTTGGTTTGAAAGTCGACCAGCAACCCGCCTGCGGAAACGTTCAGTGCGGGCTGTTGCAGAACCACGTCCGCGGAGTTCATAAACCCTCACTTGATCGAGATATATGCATTTAAATTCATCTACATTATAGAAATGAAGCATAATGCACGTCAAGGATCTTAGGCGAACCTTAATTCTACTGGCGGGCGGCGAGGGCGACGGGCGTTGCCAGCGCCTTCAGCTGCTCGAAACTCTCCGTCAGGGATTTGCCGCTCGTATCGCAGGTCACGTCCGCCTTGGAATAAAAGGGTGATCTTTCTTCCAGAATGAGCCTCAGATCATCCATGGCCTGTCGAATGCCCGCCATGGGTCGAAGGTCACCTTGCGCAACTACGCGGCTCATGTGCTCATCGGGTGCAGCTTTCAGCCACACGGTGAAGCAGTTCTGCAGCAGCAGATTGAAGGTTGCAGGCTCCGACACCAAGCCTCCCGGGGTTGCGACCACCGCGCGCGGATTGCGCGCAATGACCTCCTCGAGGGCCTGCCGCTCATAACGACGGTAGGCATTCGATCCATACAGGGCGTGCACTTCCTGCGGGCTGCAGCCGGCCAACCGTTCGACCTCGCGATTGACCTCGACAAAGGGGTAATTGATCGCCTCCGCCAGCATCTTACCGAGCGTGGATTTTCCCGCACCGCGCAGCCCGATCAAGGCGATGCGATCATTTCGCCGACCAGACACGCCGGTCAATCCGAAATGATCGGTCAATGCGCGACGAGCGTCCGCCAAATCGTTTGGACTTCGACCGCGCAGCAAATCACGCATGAGCAGCCAGTCAGCCGACTCATCGCCCTCATCTCCCACCAGTTCCGCGATGCTGCAATTGAGCGCGCGAGCCACCTGTCGCAGGATCTGAACCGAGGGATTGCCGAGCCCCGTTTCAAGATTCGCAAGGTGTCGCTCCGACACCTTGGCCTCCTTGGCTAATTCTCTGCGTGTCAGCCCACTGCGCGCTCTTAAGCGCCGGGTCCGATCACCCAATTGGCTTAAAAATGGGTCAGCGGCGGGATGCAAAGATGTCTTGGGCTGACCCGCGCTGGCGCCTGAATTGGAGTTCATGTCCAATGTCCGATTTCGAAAAGAGAGTATATATTGCGCCCTACGGCAGAATCCTGCACTATTTTGCATATATTGTAGTTCTATCCGTAATTCATGCAACTCAAGGTCAATGGATCGAAATGTATTTTGCCGGGCAATGGAATAAGTGACGGTCATGAGTCACTGTGTATCCTGACGAGCCGGTCGAGCAGCGTGGAAGCACTACGAGTGCCGCTGCTATACATGCGATCGCCTCACCTTCGCATGCATTTAATTTCGCCCGTCACATCATTGAACTCAATGTGCACCGCGCGGCCAAGGTGGCCTACACGGATGATCGAGGCGACCTCACCTATGGAGACCTCGCACGCAGGGTACGAAGCTTTGCGGATTCACTGCACACGATTGGCTTGCGTCGTGAACAACGTGTTCTGTTGTTGCTGTCGGACGGAAACGAGTGGCCTGTTGCCTTTCTCGGCGCCCTGTATGCAGGCATTGTCCCTGTCCCGGTCAATACGCTACTGACGCCGGACGACTACGCCTACCTGATAGATCACAGCGGATCGGCCGGCGCCATTGTGTCGCGACATATACTGAAAAACTTCACTGCGGGTTTGGCTCGATCTACGAGTAAATCCTGCGGCCCATTGATAGGCACAGGTCCTGAGCTCTCCGGCGACACCGACCAGGACGTAATTGATTTTTCAACTCTCGTGAGCGAAGGGAATAGCTCTTATAACGGGGAATCGACGCATGCCGATGCGATGGCATTCTGGCTGTACTCTTCCGGTTCGACGGGTCGCCCAAAAGGTGTCGTCCACACCCACGCCAATTTATTTTGGACCTGCGAGCTGTACGCCAAACGCGTGCTCGGACTCACTGAACACGACAAAGTATTCTCCGCGGCGAAACTGTTTTTCGCGTACGGCCTGGGGAACGCGCTCAGCTTTCCGCTGACCGTCGGTGCCTCGGTCGTCCTCATGGCCGACCGCCCTACTCCGGAGTCCGTGTTCACGCGCCTTAAGCAACACCAGCCCACGATTTTTTGCGGGGCCCCGACCCTGTATGCGGGAATGATCGCTTCGGATCATTTGCCCCCCAAAAGCTCGGTTGCATTGAGGCTGTGCACGTCTGCAGGGGAGGCTCTGCCGCGCGAAGTCGGGGAGCGATTCACACGGCATTTTAGCGTCGAAATCATCGACGGTTTGGGCTCAACGGAGATGCTCCATATATTCTTGTCGAATCGACCCGGAGACATCCGTTACGGAACTACAGGCAAGCCCGTTGACGGATATGAGGTCGAAATTCGCGATGAATGCGGCATGGCTCTCAAGCCCAATCAAATCGGCGATCTTTGGGTTAGCGGCCCGAGCGCTGCAGTCATGTATTGGAATGACCGGGCGAAGACTCGGGACACGTTTCATGGCCCCTGGCTGCGCACTGGGGATAAATACACTTGCTTGGAAGACGGTTACTTCGTCTACGCCGGTCGCAATGACGATATGCTCAGAATTAGCGGCCAATACGTGTCCCCATTCGAGGTTGAATCGGCACTCATCCAGCACGAGGCGGTGTTGGAGTCTGCGGTAGTAGGCGTGCCGGATGGGTTCGGCATATCTAAGTGCAAAGCGTTCATCGTGCTGCAGGCGGGCGTGATACCGAGCGCCACTCTGGCATCCGAACTTCAATTCTTCGTCAAAGAGCGCTTGGCGCCATTCAAGCGGCCCCACTTCGTGGAATTCGTGTCCGAGCTTCCGAAGACCACCACGGGCAAGATTCAGCGATTCAAATTGCGCGAGCTGCGCTCCCCTGGTTGAGCTCAGCAATTCTGTGTCGTCATCCGACTCGGCGCAATTGGCTAAGGTTATCTACGGTGCAAGAGTCCTTGAGATCGAATATGCCTGGATCTCAAAGGGCGACGACGCACCGCTCATCGTGTTCCTTCACGAGGGCCTCGGTTCGCTGCGCATGTGGCGACACTTTCCGACCCTGCTTTGCGCTGCAACCGGCTGTCGCGGGCTGATCTATTCCCGTTGCGGATACGGGGCGTCGTCGTCACAGTGGCCAAAACACGCATGGCCGCCGTATTTCATGCACTCGGAAGCAAAGGAAATTCTGCCCCGCTTTCTGGATGCACTCGGCATCAATACCAAAACGAATCCCCCGATTCTTTTCGGCCACAGCGACGGCGCCTCAATTGCGTTAATTTACGCGAGCACGTTTCCAGATAGACTCGCCGGCCTCATCGTTGAGGCGCCGCACGTTTTGGTGGAAGAGCTTACGCTAACGAGCATTGCGGCCGTCAAACAGAAGGCGACAGAAACCGATCTACTCGCGAAGCTCGGGAAATATCATCGCAATGGCGATGAGACCTTTTGGGGATGGACCAACGTTTGGCTGAGCACCGAGTTTCGAGCCTGGAACATCGAGGCACTGCTCGGTGACTTGATGTGCCCGGCGCTGGCGATTCAGGGCGATCAGGATGAATACGGGACCCTGCTACAGCTTGAACTCATTAAGTCGGCGGTTCCGGGCTTACAGATTCAAATATTGGCGGGGTGCGGCCATTCGCCGCACATCGCACAACCCGGTGCGGTCATTGCCGCGACCACTACCTTCATCGAATCTCTCCCTCCGCGATTCTTGGGCCGCGGCGGAGCCTAGCAATATCTCTGGGCAATTCACAAACGGGAGGCGAGGCGAGCCTGGCTAGCTTGTTGGCGCCATTGGTCCAGCCATCCCAAGCCCGTTTCGGTGCGCCCTGCCGGGTAATATTCTGCGCCGAGCCACCCGTCATATCCGGAGTTAAGCAGCGCGGGAATGACATCACCAAACGGAATCGCGCCGGTACCGGGCTCATGTCTACCCGGAGCATCGGCGAACTGGACGTGGCCAGTCATCGCTAGGCACCGCGATATTTCCGCCGCCAAGTCAAGTTCACAACGCGCCGCGTGGTACAGATCGAACTGCAATCGGACGCGATTATCGCAAGATGCAAGAATCTGCAACGCGTCTGCCATACTGCCGACCAGGTAACCAGGCACATCCTGAGGGTTGAGAAACTCGATCAAGATCTGGCGCGTCGGCATCGCATCCGCGCTAAGCATCAAGTTCTCTAATAGTGTGTCGCGGCAGACGCCTCGCTCAGCCGGTGTACACGGACCCGCCAGTACATGCACAAACTTCACGCCGAGCGCATCGGCATATTCAGCAATCCTAGGAAGCTGAGACCGAAACTCAGCTCGCATCTCCGGGCGCCCCGCCATGCCGGCGGGGTAAAGCTTTGAAATAATTGGTGCATTCATCAGCACGACCGGCAAACCTGCCTCCATTGCCGCGCGATGCAACGCGTCCACCGAATCGTCGTAAGGAAACTGCAGCTCGATACCATCGAACCCGGCCCGCTTGGCGGCAGAAAATCGCTTCAAAAAAGGTAGTTCCTTGAACATCAGACTAATGTTCGCGGCTATCTTCATTAGGACGCCGATTTATCCTGCAAGGCTTTCGCGCCAGAATAAAGTGTAATGAGTGAGGAAATATCTTCGTTGGAGAGTCCTTGCGCCACGACTTGTTGGTATGCCGCGAGCGTCGTCTCCACCAAGGGCAGCAGCAAATCGATACTGCGCGCGAGTTCATCGATGGCGCTGGAATCCTTTAACATCAGAGCAATCGCGCCCAGCACCGGCTCGGTGAGACCGGCGGCCATGCGAGGCCCGAACACTTGCAGCGGTATGGAATCGGCAAATCCGCCTGCCAATGCCCCGGGCAATAGGTTCGCATCGATCCCGCTGGCCCGCGCCAAGGCGATCGCCTCGGCAATGGCCAACAAGTTGCTGGATACGATCAGCTGATTGCATAACTTGAGCGTCTGTCCCGCGCCGACGTCGCCCACGCGCGTGACACGCTGCGCCAATGCGGCGAAAATCGACGAAAGCCGTGCGATGTTGCTCTCGGTGCCTCCACAGAAGACTACTAACTTACCATGCGTCGCGCCAGGAACGCCGCCCGATACCGGCGCATCGACCCAGGCGGTGCCGCATTGCTGACGCATTTGTCCCGCGATCCGGGTGGTGTGCTGCGGACCCAAGGTGGAAAAGTCAACGACAAGAGAGACGGGCTGGGGACACGATGCAACGCCTTCAGTGCCGAACAGAACAGACTCAGCGGCAGCGAGGTTCGCTAAACACAGGCACACCGCATCAACGCCTTCCGATGCTAACGCTGGCGTTGCTGCGCTTTTCGCGCCGGCGGCAACGAGGTCGAGCAATTTATCGGGCGTACGATTCCATACGCGCACCTTAATGCCCGCGCGCAGTAAGCGGTGCACCATCGGATTGCCCATGAGACCCGTTCCCAAAAAAGCCACTTCGCGGATGGGGTTAGCGCCACTCATTTCGAATGCCTAGTTGACGGTTCAACTTGCGCGCCATTTGAATGACTTGAGCGGAACAGCACATAGGAGAATTCTACGCGGCAAGGCGAAGAAATTCTTGACCCGTTGTTGGCTGCGGTCAGCAAAGGCTGGGATCTGATCATAGTCGTGGGGACCGGCGATCGCGCGGCTTCTATCCGGCTACGGAAGTCTATGGACACGCTTGGAGGAAGGGCTGGTGCGCAAAGAGGATTCCAATAAACCCGCTAAGTAACTGAAATTACTGAATTGGCACAGTACAAAAATTCAAGATGCCCCTAACCGTGCCCCGTCAAATGGCGGCTGCCTCTGGACAGTTGCTGACCCGAAAAAGCAGGGATTTTCACTAAAGGTCCAAAAACGGTGGCTGTCTTCGCACATCTTCGGACATCGCAATGAACGATGAGCACTTTGCACTCGACCAACCCCTAGTACGAAAATACGCGGAACGCACCGACTCTAAATAGACGCACCGCATAAATATTACCCTGACGCGCCAGTACGCTGCAGCAAACAGCGCGTCGAGAGGACCCTGTTGCGTAGGACACATTTATGCCGCGTTTAAAAGCAGCTGTCTCCGTACACTATAGGAAGTTGGAAGACTGCCATCGGCGCCTGCGTTATTGAATCGCACGGCCCGGCGCGAATAGAGGATCTGCCGGCTCCGGTGCGAAAGCCGCACCCTTTTTCCTTAAGCGTGTTCGTCGCGCAATCGCCCGCCGATGACCGCTGCTACACAGGCAATAAAGGCTCCAATCAATAAAGCGAGCGCTGCGTACAAGGCGGCGGTCGCTGCGGACTTGCGCGCCTCATCCGCTGCTGCCTTCGCTTTGGTGGAGGCATCCTGGACGCTTTGAACGAAGGCATCCACGCGCATTCGTGCGTCCTCCGGTGTCGCCCCGGTTTTAGCGGCCACCAGATTCGATAAGTAGGTTTTGTCCTCCGCGCTCACGCTACCGTTTGAGGCGGCGCTGACTGCGATGTGGAAAGCCTCCATCTTCCCATCGCCTCCGCGCGATGCCCCCATGTCTTGGTTTGTCGGCGCGGCACTGCGAAACAACTTGTCAAGGTCATAGGCGCCGGTTGCTCCGCCGCCGTCACTTTCCGATCCCACATGGGGCATGCCGTTCATCATTGCCCCTTGCGCGCCTGCACCTGCAATACCGCCAGCCGCATGAGCACCTCCGCGAATTATCGCAGAGGCAGAGCTGACGATCACAGTTCCTACTACGAGAGTCGCCACAGACCATGTCACCAAACCGTGTGCCGTATCGCGGAAGAACACTTCGTGAGTATGCGTGGCAAGCCAACGTTTTCGCAGCCGCCCGGCGAGGTAGCCGCCGACGCCTGCGGACAGCCACTGGGTCACGATGAGCCAAATGGTTCCCGCGACCGAAAAGCCTGTTGCTGAAATCCCGCGTTCAGGCCACGGTGAAACAGATGCAAAGCCGAGGCCCGTGCCCAGTATCAACAGCACCAGCGAGATCGAGACTGCCACGACAGCGCCGGCTATGATCGCTCCCCACGCCGAAGCTGACCCCGCTCGCAAGCGTCCCGCCTCATCGAGTGGCATAGATGCCGAGGTCGTGTGAATCATGGCGCGCTCCTAGCGATGTGAGCACATGGCCAACAGCAATATGATCGGAAGTGGTACGCCAAGCATCCACAGCAAAATTCCGCGACCCATGATCTGACCCCCCGTTGATTTCGTTCGATAAGAAGTAAGGATCCGCTGCCTAGCCGGTCGCATCAATGTCAGGATGCTTCGACGTTACGTCAGTAGTTCCCTACAATGATAATTGAGCAGTCGGTTACGGCGGGATGAACGCTTCGATCGACCCCTAAGCACGATCACCTAATAGCAGCTCTGCCCCACGATCAATGGCAGCGATGGGAGTCCCATTTGGAACATGTCGAGCTGCCGTTGGGGCAAGTACTGTACGAAGCTGGCAGTACCTTAAGTCACGTTTATTTCGACCACGGCTATCGTGTCGCTGCTCTATGTCATGCACAACGGCCGCGCAGAGCTTTCTAGCAACCGTGCGAGACAATATGTTGCTCTAGGGCGAGTCTCGTTTTTTCAGACTTCACACGCGTCTCATCAGCCGCGCGAGCAAGCGACGCATATTCCTTTTTGGCAGATGTCCCCATTCTGCGCTGAAGTAGGGAGACCGCCTCAGAAAAAGCGACAGTCGCTAATTCGTACTCTTTGACCAGGCGGGCCTTCTCATCGCAAAGGTTCGTCATACGTAGAAGTGTGCGTGCGGAAGTGGGGATGCGCCCATTGGGAAGCGATTTGCTGCCTTTCGAATATCCAAGCACCCGTAAAGATGCTCACAGCAAGGATGATGAACCCTGCAAGCAAAGGTATGAGCGTGCGCGCGTAGCGTAGGTACAGGGGCATAAGCGGTCTAAGACGATGATTGAGGTCGACAGGAATCCGGAATCGGCGGCCTGGCTTTTTTTAATGCTTTTATTGCTGCCCCCATCCCATTTGGTGCCGTATCACCGAGCGGCAAATATTAACCTAGGTTATCTTTTGTCGCGCTTCGATTAAAAGCCGCGTGCAGTTGTATAAATTACAAAAAAGCCGACCGATACAGAGCCGGCTGCCCGATGACCCGCAGGCGAAGCAGCTCTTAGTGACGCATGGTGCCAACCAGTAAGAGTGGACAGCTCGTGGGTTGCGGATAAACGGCGCGTTGTCTTCAGTCGAAGATCAACGAGCCTATGAAACCGACGGACGCCGTGCCCATCACCCAGGTCGCAAGCCATCCTACGATTCGAGAACGCCGAGAAATCGTGAACTGGCCCATAACGGTGGAATTGGTCGAGATCTTCATGAGTAAAATCATGATAGGAACGGCCACAATGGCGTTGAGAACCGCGGACCAGACGAGCGCTTTCATGGGACAGACGCTAAGCATATTCGCGACAGCGCCTAAAAGCGTGGCAGCGGCGATGGTTCCGTAGAACGCCTTTGCTTGTTTAGGTTGACGCGACAACCCGACCGCCATCGCCGCGCTTCCCCCAGCGCGTAAGCGGCTGAGCCTGCCGGTACGGGCACTGACAACAGTCCGGTACCAATCAAACCAAGTGAAAACAACATAAATGCAAAGGGTCCGGCAAGCGGACGAAGTGCTTCGGCTGCCTGAGCGGCGCTTTCAATCTCTTTCGAGCCGTGCAAGGTCGCCGCCGCAGTCGCTAGGATGGCGAGCGCCATCAAATTGGAAATCCCCATCCCAATCACAGTATCAAGGCGGATGCGCGCCAGCGCATTGGCACCCTGCGCCGGTCGCTTAACCAGCGGCGTTCGAATCGGCTCTGTCTTCGTGTCCTCTGCCTCCTGGGACGCTTGCCAGAAAAACAAATAAGGGCTGATGGTCGTTCCAAGTATCGCCGCAACCATGAGCCAGAATTCCTTTTTCAGGCTGAGCCTAGGCCCCAGATCGCAACCGTGTCGCCATCTTGAATCTGCGCATTTTCAGCGGCCATGTAGCCTGTCGGGAAAATATCGGATAGGAACAGCGCCTGTTCATCAGTGACGCCGTCGGGAATCTTGATGGGACTCACGTCGGCCATTGGCACCCTGAGGTACTCGGCCTGTCCGCCGCTATATCCGCCCAGCATATGACTGAAACCAAAGAGGCCCGCTGGGGAATGCCCCATGGCTTTGATGGCTAGTTCCGCATTCGGATTGGTGCGTTCACATGCAGAAAAGAGTCCCTTCTTGCAGAACCAGCACTCCCCGCAGCTGATGGTGAAGGGAACAACGACGCGATCGCCTTTTTTAAGATTAGAGACCTCGGCGCCGACTTCGAC
>DATHKV010000224.1:0-10076 GCA_035488895.1 Steroidobacteraceae bacterium | reverse complement strand
ACCACTTTCGTCAGCGGGCCGCTCATACCGCCGCCTCTTGCGACAGGGGCTCATCGATCCCGCAATACTCGGCAATGAACTCGGCATGAGAGGGCATGGCCTCGACATTGCTTTGAATGCGCCGGCGAAACTCCGCCAGGCGTTCTTCCAAGGCGGGAAGAGCATAGGCATCGGCGAGCCTATCGTGACCTTGGGGCGTGACGCCCTGCCCCATCAGCACCGACAGCCAGCTGTCGCGCGCGAACAGGCCGTATTGATAGCTCGGCAGCGCCGCCCTCGATCGGAACAGCGAGAGCTTGTGAATCAAGCTGTCGGGCAGCGGCATCGAGCGCACATAGTCCCACAAGGGTTCGCCCACCCGGTCATTGGCCGTGTAATGCAAGATCAGGAAATCGCGTATGCGCTCATATTGCATGTTGTTGAGGCGATTGAACTCCTCGATCAAGCGGCCATCGGAGGGGCTCGAACCGCGCCGCGGCATGAGATTGATCAAGTCCGTCACCGCGGCCTGCACCAGGTAGATGCTGGTGGATTCCAGCGGTTCGAGAAAGCCGCTGGCAAGGCCGATGGCGATGCAGTTGCCGGCCCAGGCACGCTCGCGCCTGCCGGGCGAGAACTTCAGCAGCCGCGGTTCACCTTGCGCGGCATCGCCGATGATCGAGAGCAACGACGCGCGGGCATCGCTTTCGGAAATGAAACGACTGGAGAAGACATAGCCATTGCCGGTGCGGTGTTGCAGCGGGATGCGCCAGGTCCACCCTGCCCGCCGCGCCGTTGCGCGCGTGTAAGGCGTCAAGCCACCGCTCCGTTTACTTGGCAGCGCGAAAGCCCGATCGCAAGGCAACCAGTGAGTCCAATCTTGCCAGGCCACACCCATGACGCCGCCGAGGAGCAGCGATCTGAAGCCGGAGCAGTCGATGAACAGATCGCCGGCGATGCGCTCACCGGACTTCAGGGTGAGGTGGCGAACGTCGCCCGACTCATGGCGAGCGACGTCGCACACCTGGCCTTCGATTCGACACACACCGCGCTCGATCGCCCAGCGGCGCAGGAAAGCAGCGTACAGCCCCGCGTCGAAATGGTAGGCATAGGCGTAGGTCGCCCGGATCGACTTTAAGTCCTCATTGGGAAACTCGAACTTGTCATTCCGTGCCGCCACCACCGAGTAGGAAAAGTCTTGAAGCGGCGTGGTACTCGCACCCAAACGATGGGCCCTGAGCCAATGATGTTGGAACTGCACTCCGCCCCAGGGTTCGCCGAATGCGCCAAAGGGATGAATGTAGGCACTGCCCTGGCGATACCAATCGCAGAATTGAATGCCGAGCTTGAATGTGGCTTTGGTCTCGCGCATGAATTGCGCTTCGTTCAAGCCCAACATGTCGTTGAAGGTCTTGATATGCGGCAGCGTCGCCTCGCCCACGCCGACCGTGCCGATGTCGTCGGACTCGATCAGCGTGACCGAGTAATCGTCCGCCGGCAGTTGCCGTCGCAGCGCCGCCGCGCTCATCCAGCCGGCGGTACCGCCGCCTACCACGACGATGCGCAGCGGTTGAGACTGATCGTCGTTCCGAATCGCATCGCTCATCGCTCTCCTCCCACTAAAACTTTGCCCGCACGCCGGCTTGATATCGCCGATCGATCAGCGACCAGCCCGAGTCGCGATACACTGCCGCGGCGCCGGGCGTCGCCGAGGAATCGCCGAAGATCTGCTGTTGATACACCGTCTTGGTGTCGAGAATATTGGCCACATCCAGGGACAATTCCACATGCGAGCCGACGGAGACCCGCAACGAGCCGTCGAGAAAGCCGGCAGCCTTCTGAAACACCGGCAGGCCGATGCAGCAATCGAGATTCGCGGTCAGGTAGCGCGAGCGCCAGTTGTAGGCCAAACGCAGGCCCACCGGACCCTTTTCATACAGGCCCACCAGGTTGAAGGTGTTCTTGGATACGCCTGCGAGCATGTGCGAGTCGATGACCACGCCGGTCATCACCGGCACACCGGCACCCACGGCGCCGACTCCTCCGCCGGAGGTGGCATCGATCAAATTGGAATTGTGAATACCTGATTGGCCTACGTAGGTGTAGTTCACCTGCATCCCCAGACCGTTGAGGGGGTTTGGCAGGAAGTCAAAGAAGGTCTGATAGGCGGCTTCGACGCCCCTTAGCATGCCGCCATCCTTCTCATTGATGGGCCCCCGGACCTGAACCGTTTCCGTGCCGCCATTGTTGGTGAAGTCGCGGTCGAAATTGGCATACGACAGGCTGTTGAAGAGCTTCTTATAGAAAAGTCCCAGGGTGAGCGAACTGCTGGCGTTGAAATAGCGTTCGAAGGACAGGTCGAATTGGTCGGCGCTCTCCGGCAGGAGACCGGCATTCCCCGCCGTGGAGCTAAACAGCCATTTGTAGCCCACCACGTTGGCGGCGACGTGGGCGGCGGTCGGTGAGTTGTAGATTACATACGGCGAGTCCGGCGTGGTGTTGAGAAAGGGCGAATTGATCAACACGTAATTGCGCATCAAGCCGATGTCCGGCCGCGACAGCGCGCGCGAATAGGCAAACCGCACGTAGTCCTTGTCATCCAAGCCGAAACGCACGTTGAAGCTCGGCAGGGCGTTGGTGTGCGAGTTCGTGAAAGTGTTGGGTGTTCCGCCTCCCGACGCAAACGCCAGGACTTGGGGCGTCAGATAGCAGCTGGGATTCACCACGCTGTTGGACCCTAAGGGCGCCGAGCACGGCGGCAGCGCTTGAAGAATGGTCGAATCGGGAAAGGCTACACTGCCCTCGCTGATTTCTTCCGTACGCACCACCCGCACGCCGACATTGCCGACGACATTGACGCTGCCGAAGATGTGGGTGTCTTTACCGCCGAAGTTCAGCATCAGGTAGCCGGCGTCCGTCTTCTCCTCGACGCGCATGACTTCCGACGGTGTATAGCAGCCGTCCACGGTGGCTTCGGGCCGGTCGCAGATGGGGGTGTAGCCTAAGCCTATGGGCGAATTGGTGGACGCACCGCTCAAAGCCTGCACCAGCCGCGACATGTTGGTGATCGTGGCGTTGTTCAAGAACACCAAGGAGCCGTTCGGATACGTGCCATTGCCGTAGAAATCGTTGAAATTGGCGGTGCCCCAGATCCCGGCGCCGTAACCCTTGAAATCGGGATGCCCCGCGGCGCAGGCGGGATACGCGCCGGGAGACGTATTGTCCGCGTTGAATCCCGGGCCATTGCAATACCAATTGGCCGCGACCGGCGTCCAATTGAAGGTGGAATAGCGCACCGTCTGGCTGCGGTCAGCGTGGCGCAAACCGACCTTCAAAGAATCCAGCCAACCGCCTTTGTTGATGTCAACGGTGAAATCACCGCGAAACGCAGACTCGATGCCCGCATCGTTCTCCGCATGGCCTTGGATGAAGGGAATCCAGTAGTTGTGCGGGTTGGATAATCCTCCGGCGGCATAGTTGACATTGGAACCCGGCAGCAAGCTCACCTGAGGCGTGCCATCGCCATTTAAGCTGTATTGATAGTTGGCCATCGACCCTGAGGCCACCAAGATGTCGTTGTTGCGTACCCGGGCGTCGATGTACTGGGCATCGAAACTGCTGTGCAACCGGTCGGTGATGTCCCATTTGAGGTTGATGGATAAGTCCTTCGTGTCCTCGCGATGATCGAAGTCGCGCGCCTCGTCTTGAAAATACAGACCATCCCGGCTGGTTGTGCAGGTGAATCCAGGTCCGCAATCGTTCACGAAGGGCACCCCCGGGATCGCAGAGCCGGTGTTGATGGCATCCTGGATATTGGGCGAGTCACTTCCCGCCCAGCTGCCGTGTGCCTGCGTCAGAAGCCCCGACTGCAGCATGCCGTTAGGACCGAACATCAAGCCGGATGAACCCGCCAAAATCGAAGTCGACCGCGGGTAGAAAGCCGGACTGCCGAAGTAGGTGCCGTCGAGCATTGCGTGGCTGGCATCCTCCAGCCATTGGTTGCGGTAGCTCGAGCCCGTGTATTGCACGGTCGCCAGAAATGACTTGGCGTTGTTCTGATACTGGGCGGCAATGGTGCTGCCGATACGGTCGCGATCGTAGTCCACCTGTGAGTAGCGGATGCCGTCCGGCGCGAATGCCCAGCCGGTGCCGCCGAAGGGATTGGACGTGCAAGGAATGCTGCCGTCCGCGTTCACAATGGCATGCGCGCTGGTGCCATAGCCTGCCGAACAATACGTGTCGATCTTGTCCATGATCACGTTTTGTGTGCGCGTAATCACATGTGAACGCGAATAGTCGAGCAGCAGCCCGAATCGGCCTACGCTCGTGCTGATCGAATCGCTGGCCAACACCGAATACGCCGGCGTGAGCTGTTTGGAGCGATCGCCGTAGTTGCCTTGCAGCGCGCCGACAATGACGGGACCTTCTTGATCGAAAGGCAGGCGGGTGCGCAAGTCGACGCTGCCGGCAATGCCGCCTTCGATCATTTCAGCCGTCTGGTTCTTATAGGCATCCGCGCGGCTCAACAGCTCCGGCGAAATATCATTGAAATTGAGCCCACGTCCCGAGTCGGCGGAAAAGGTGTCGCGGCCGTTGAATTCGGTGCGCACCTGCGTCAAGCCGCGAATCAGGATGTTGGTGGGCTCGCCCGAGGGATGCGTACTGTCGTCGTTGGACTGCAGTCGGTTCACCGTGATTCCAGGCAGACGCTGCAGCGCATCCGACGCCGACTTGTCCGGGAAGGTGCCAATGTCCGTGGCCGTAATTGAGTCGACGAAGGTGCTGGCGTCTCTTTTGATGTTCTGCGAGATCGAAATGGCCTGCTTCTCGCCCACCACCACGATTTCCTCGGTCGCCACGTAGAAGTTCGCCTCCGGGCCCGCGGCGGCACCGCGCCCCAAGGCCGCATTGCTCTGGGCCTCCGCAATTCGCAGATTGCGTGATTTCTTGTCCGGCTGGGTTGGAGCACTCGGCGCAGTCCCTGGGCTGCCCTTGTCCCCGTTGACGGCTTTGCCGCCCGCGCCACTTTTATTGCTGGCCGCGATGCTGCGAATGGTGGCGGTATTCTCGCTGCTGTACACCGCCTCGAGTCCGGTGCCTTTCAGCATGGCGTCCAGGGCTGCGTGCTTCTCGAGGTCTCCCACAACGGAGTTGGCGATGGCATGGCTGACGAGCTCGTAGGGGTATAAGAGCTGCATCTTCGCCTGTGTCGCAAAATTCTTGAGCGCGTTCGGCAACGGCTGAGCCTCAATGTTGAATTTTGCAGGGTCCGCGCTGACGCTCTCCGGTGTCGCCAGCACCAGCACCGATGCGCATGCCAAGGCCCGCAATACGGCCATGCGCACCGATTCATTGTTCATGAAGCGCTCCCCCCTCACACTACTCGGTAGTACGACACTTTTGCGAGTCGTTTTGTATTGCGATCCGCAGGGCACCACCCCCGCGGATCAGATTTCATGAAATCTATTTCGCGGGAGGCTCGATGTAGACGCGTCCCTGGCCGTCACGACGGATGGAGGCGCCGAACCCGTCGCGCAACATGGTCAACAAGGCTTCGGCCCCTTCAGGGCTGGTTTGAAAGGTGCCGCCCACCGGCAACTGGCGCAGCGCCTCGTCACTCAGCTCGATCTTGAGCGTGGTGTATCTCATGAGCTCGTTGACGACATCGCCCAACGGCTGATCTTGGAAATACAGACTGCTCTTGCGCCATGACAACAAACGGTTGAGCTGCGCCGAATTGAGTTCGTGTATCACCTTCGCCTGGCCATGGGCATTTGCCTGCTCGCCTGCCGTCACTGCTGCCGCTGATTGCGTCACCGCTGCGTCCGTGGGCGGCGTGTCCTGTTCCGTGGCATTGACCACACTGACCGTACCCTCGCTCACCGTCACTTCCACGCCGGTTGGCCGCAGATAAACGTTGAACGCCGTGCCCACTGCGCGCACCCAATAATCGCCGGCACGCACCCAGAATGGTCGCTGCGTATCGTGCGCCACCTTGAAGTAGGCCTCGCCACGCTCCAAGCGAATCACGCGGGACCGGGCGCTGTAGTCCACGCCCACCCGGCTGTTGGTATTCAGATCGAAGGACGAACCATCCGGAAGCGCTACCGCTGCCTGTTCGCCGACGGCGGTCTGAAAGCGGGTCTCTTCCTTCTGCCGGTACAGGTTCCACGCGACGCCGACGACGAGCACGCCAATCGAAGCGGCGGCAGCACCCAAGAGCCATCGGCGGCGTGTTGCCGGCTGCGCCGCCGCGTTCATCGACTGCCCGAAATTGACCGCGCGCACCAAAGGCGCCGACTTGGCGATCTCCTGCCAGGTGGCGGACAGTTCATCAAACACCTTGGCGTGATACGGATGCGCATCCCGCCACAGCTCGAAACGTGCGCGATCTTCCGCTGTCACATCATCGGCGCCGAGGCGCGCGAACCAGTCGCTGGCCTCGCGCTCGGTTTGCTCGGCACGCGGCAGCCTATGCAGCTTACCCATGATCCTGCCTCACCGCGTATCGCCGCTTGATGTAATTGTGGGTGTCCTTAAGGCCGCGGGCAATGTGCTTTTCGACCGTTTTCGCTGAAATACCCAGCCGTTTTGCGACCTCCTGGTAGGAGCATTCATGAAATACGCGCAACGTGAATGCGGCCCGACACTGGCGCGGCAAGTGATCGATCGCCTCCTGAATGAGGCGGTTCCTCTCGTCTTTGATCAGCTGAAACTCCGGCGACTCACTCTCAAGATTGACCCGTAAATCGCCCAAATCCCCCACTGCGCTGCGCTCGACGGTGCGCCTGTGGCGATAGTCGTTGGCCGCAAGATTGCGCGCGGTGGAGAACAGGAAAGCCCGCAATGTGGTCACCGATTCTCGTTCGCGATAGGTACGCAGAAAGGCTTCCTGCACAATTTCCTTGGCAGTCTCGCTCGATCCCACGAAGCGGCGGATATAACGATGCAAACTATCGCGGGTCTCAGCGAAGAGCTTCGTGAAGATGTCGGAACGGGTTTCTGAAACTGGCATGCTGTTTTTGTCCGCCCGCTACCCTACCCCGTAGGGAGGCCGGACGGCAAATCTGGAAACTCGACTGGGGGAAATCGCACTCCCAGGTGTCGTACGCATTACGCGCCAAATCCGCCCGCGGTTTACCTTATTCAGGAAGGGACGGTCCCAGTGATCCTGCTCCGAAGCCCGGCCACGGCGCCGACCGCATTGCTCTTGATCGCGCTGGCGCAACCGGCCTTCGCGAACCGTGCATCGACGGAGACGATCGCCGCTCTGCCCTCGAGCGTCACCTCCGGGGTGGGCGCGCCGTTGTCTTTCGTGGAGTACGAGGCAGAAAACGCCGTTTCACACGCACGCATCGTCGGACCCGATCGCACATTCGGCACCCTCGCTGCAGAGGCGTCCGGCCGCCGCGCGGTCCTCCTGGAGGGTGCTCGGGATTTCGTGGAATTCACTCTGGCCAAGTCGGCCAATGCCCTCACCGTAAGGTTCGCGGTGCCGGACGATTCTCCAGACTCAACAGCCGATGAGGGCCTCGAGGTGTACGCGCAGGGCGAACGCATCGCTCACATCGCCACGACGCCGCGATATTGTTGCTATTACGGTCGCTACCCGTTCACAAAGCATCGCGAGGACGGCAACGGCCACCATTTCTTCGACCACGCCAGAATCCTGCTGGAAAAGGTCCTGCCCGCCGGTGCCGTGGTGCGGCTCGCCCGCAGTTCCGAACGCGAAGGCGCCTGGTGCGCCATCGATCTCGCGGATTTCGAGATGGTGCCGCCCCCCTTTAGCCGGCCGCTTCGCTCGATTTCCGTGCTGGATTACGGTGCCGATGCCGACGGCAAGGTGGATTCGAGGCCCGCTTTCATCAAGGCGGTTTCCCAGGCGAGCCGCAGTCGCCGGTCGGTGTGGATTCCGCCAGGACATTTTCGCCTGAACGGTCATTTGGCGGTCGACCGGGTGGAATTGGCGGGCGCCGGCCCCTGGTATTCCATCCTGGAGGGCGCCGGCGTGGGCCTGTACGGACACGAAGCGCCGCGGCCGTCTCAGGCAGTGGACATACACGACTTGTCCATCATCGGCGACGTTCAGGAGCGCGACGACCACAAGCCGTTGGCCGGCATTGGCGGCGCACTCGGGGGCGGCAGCCGCATTCAAAATGTGTTTATTCAGCATGTCAAAGTCGGATTGTGGCTGGACGGGCCGTTTGACGGCTTGCGGGTGAGCCGGGTGCGGGTCTTAGACACCACGGCCGATGGTTTGAATCTTCACCGCGGCATATCTCATGTAATCGTGGAGGACAGCTTCTTTCGCAACACGGGTGACGACGGGATCGCTTCGTGGGCTGCGAAAGTTGCAAACCACGACATCATCATCCGTCGCAACACCGTCATTGCACCGATCCTGGCGAACGGTGTAGCCATCTACGGCGGTCACGATATTGCGGTCACCGAAAATCTCATTGCTGATACCCTGACCGAGGGCGGCGGCCTGCACGCGGGGAACCGCTTCGAGGCGATTCCCCTCTCCGGGAGGATCTCGATGCGAGGCAACATGGTTGTCAGGGGCGGCGGGTTCGATCCGGGCCGGCACATGGGGGTGGGCGCGGTGTGGCTGTACGCGCTGGACGCACCCATCAACGCGCAGATCGAGCTGCAGGCCAACACGCTGTTGGACAGCAGCCAGTCCGCGGTATTGTTATTTGGCAAGCGCATTGACGGACTGACGGTGAAGGATCTGCATGTCTACGGCACGGCAGGACCGCTGATGGAAGTACGAGCTGACGGCAGCGCCACTCTCTCCGGCGTCGAGGCCGCCGGAATTTTCAGCCCCGCCATGCGCATGTGCGGAGCCTTTTCGCTCAGCTGGAAAGGCTCGAGCGGCGGCTTCGGCCATGAAAGTACGCAGGGCTGTTAAATAAAATCTCCGTGAACGCTTTGCTCTGTTCGCGGCGGCGATTCCTCTGGATGGGTGCCTCCTCGCTCATCTTGGCGCCTGCCGCGAAGGCTAGCCGGCTGCCTCTACTTCAGTTGCAACGCTGCGTCTATGGCTCATCGCCGGACGAACTGCCCCCGCCCCTGGCGGCCGGCACGCAGGTCGCCGCTCGCCTGACGGTCCCCGTGCATATCAACGGCAAAGGCCCCTATCGCTTCGTCGTCGATACGGGAGCGGATCGAACCGTGCTGGCCACCGAGGTCGCACTGGAACTTGGCCTCGTCCATGGGCCGAGGGTTCTGTTGAATGGTGTGGTGCAAACCAAGATCGCGGACACCGTCTCGATTCGACATTTGGCATTCGGATCGATCGCGAGCGGAAATTTCAACGTGCCGACCGTTCCTCGCTCCCTGCTCGACGCGGACGGGTATCTGGGCCTGGACTTCCTGGATGGTCATCGTGTGACCTTCGACTTCAAAGGCGGCCTTTTGCAGGTGAGCGATTCGCGCCCGAAATTGAGCGCCGACTGGATTCGCCCGAGTGAGGCTCGCATTCGCGCTTTTGGATCATCGGGGCACTTGCGCTCGCTCGATTGCAAGGTCGATGGGGTGTCGAGCGCCGCTTTCGTGGATTCCGGCGCGGAGGTTTCGGCCGCCAACGGACCGTTGCTGACTGCCTTGGCACGCCGCAATCCCAGCTTTGGCGTCATCGGCGACATGGACTTGATCGACATTACCGGCGGGCAAATCCAGGGAAAGGTGGCGATGGTGAAGGAAATACGATTGCCGGGTCTGGCATTCGCAGATTGCCCTCTGGTCATCGCCAATTTTCAAGTATTCAAGGCGTGGGGATTGACGCGCACTCCGGCCCTACTGATCGGAATGAATGTGCTGCGTCAATTCTCGAGAGTATCGATCGACTACAGGCTGAAAGAATTGCGTTTCGACCTGGCTTCGTCGAATGCTGTCAATGCCTTCATAGATTCAACTGCATAAACGCAAATCGACTGGGGGGTTCTCGCCCGTTGGGTGTCGTAGTTACAAGCTGGCTTAAAAAAAGTCACGACTACAACTTAGGGGGACTCCATGAATTCGAGCAACAGGCTGGTTCGGCTGGCCGTATTGCAGGCGTTGGCGTGCGCGTCGGGAATGCTTCTGACTGCGCC
>DATHKV010000223.1:0-13836 GCA_035488895.1 Steroidobacteraceae bacterium | reverse complement strand
GTAGGCGATTGATTTTTAAGCGCTAGTTGACGATTTGAACGCATCCCTGTCTAATACGCGGCTCGCACAAGGCCAGGTAGCTCAGTTGGTAGAGCAGCGGACTGAAAATCCGCGTGTCGGGGGTTCAATTCCCTCCCTGGCCACCAAATACAACACCTTAATTTTCCTGTACTTACGATCCAGGCGATACGTAAAGCCTGAGCACCCTATTTCTTGTTGAACTGGGCCGCCTTCACCGCAGGCCAAGCGCGTTCTGACAGGAGGGACTCCCTGTCTAAGTAATTGATTATATTAGTAAAGTGTGAACTAGTTGTCTGCACTCTCGAATGTAACAGTGGCAAAATATCCCAAAACAGGGATAATAAGGAATGCGTTCACGTTTGGAGCCGGCTGAAAAGCCACTTCACTGGGTAGGGTCGTCAAAGCGCGATTTGCTCGACATGCCAGAGCCCGTGGTTCATGAAGTCGGCGTTGCATTGAGCGTCGCTCAGTTCGGGTCGAAGCACCCGAATGCCAAACCTTGGAAGGGTTTGGGTCCTGGAGTGCTTGAGATTGTGAGTAACTTCGCGACCAATACATTTCGCGCGGTTTATATACTTCGATTTGAAGAAGCCATCTATGTGCTGCATTGCTTTCAAAAGAAATCCCCGAGCGGAATTCGCACGGCAAAAACCGATGTCGCGTTGGTCGAGCAGCGATTGAAGGCTGCTCAAGTAGATTACGAGGTGAGATATGGCAAAACGCGTAAATAAGATAGAGCGAGTCGACGAAGGTAGCGGCAACGTCCTAGTCGATCTAGGGTTATCGGACGCGGCAGAACTAACTACGAAAGTGCAATTGGCCGTGGCGATCAATCAACAGATAGAGGCGCGCAGTCTATCTCAAATCGCCGTCGCTGAACTTCTAAGCATCAATCAACCCAAGGTCTCCGCGTTGCAGAACTACAAGCTGGATGGTTTTTCAGTCGAGCGATTAATGACGTTTCTAACGGGGATGGGTAGCGACATTGAGATTCGGATCCGCAAGCCAAAGCGCGCTTCGAATCGTGCCGGGCGCATCTCGGTCGAATCTGCTTCGAGCATTCGCAATCGCAAGCGACGGTTTGATGGCCATCGCATCGTCATCGATCGTACCTAGAAGGCTCAAGCAGGGGTGGCCTGCTCGTTGCTAGTTCGGTAGGCCTAGCAAACCGCTATTCGGTGGTGCGAGACTGATGTTGATCCGATCAAATTTTAGGGGCAATCCGGCAGACTGAGATGAGCAGAGAGCGTGATGTTGCCTCGATATGCGCACGCCTGGCAGAGCTCGAGGCAGAACGCAGCGAGCTGAATGAGCAATTGGTACGGTTTGAGGCGAAACGCGGGCAGGAGAAGGTTTGCGGCCCCAGCGATTCGCCAATGACTGCCAACTCAACCGCCGCGGAGAAAATAGCCCTGTTTCGTCGACTGTTTGCCGGTCGACCCGATGTCTTTCCGGTGCGATGGGAAAATCGAAATACGGGCAAATCCGGCTATGCGCCAGCCTGCGCGAACGAGTGGATACGCGGTGTCTGTGGCAAACCACAAGTGAAATGCGGTGAGTGTCCAAACCAAGCCTTCATTGCGATATCCGACAATGTATTCGCCAGTCATTTGCGCGGCGCCGATCCAGGCCGATCAAGCGGCACAGAATTTGTGGCAGGCGTATATCCCGTCAGAGGCGATGAAACTTGCTGGTTTGTAGCAGCGGATTTTGACGGGGACGACTGGCCAACGGATGCACTAGCCTATGTCGAGACATGCCGCCTGAGTTCCGTGCCTGCTGCGCTCGAGCGATCCCGATCCGGTGAAGGTGGTCATGTATGGATCTTCTTTTCGCAACCGATTCCGGCCAGAGATGCACGACAGTTGGGCGCCGTCTTGTTGACCGAAACGCTGGAGCGTCGGCCGGAATTGGGCTTCGCATCTTACGACCGAATGTTTCCAAGCCAGGACACCTTGCCGAAGGGTGGATTCGGCAATTTGATCGCGTTGCCCCTTCAGCGACGTGCACGAGACTACGGCAATAGCGTCTTCGTGGACACAAACCTACTTCCTTACCGCGATCAATGGGCCTTTCTCGGCTCACTTCCCCGTCTAACACCTCAAGCAGCCTATGGCCTGATTGGCGCGGCTGAAGCACGCGATCGGGTACTTTCCGTTCGAATGCCAATTGCCGACGAAAATGGCGAGGAGCCGTGGCGCCGGTTACCGTCTCGGCGGCCACCGCCCGAGCGAGTGACTGAATTCCTACCGAGCCGTGTCAAGATTGTATTGTCTGACGACATTTATATTGACCGCACAGCGCTTCCACCGTCCATGGTCGCACGGCTCATTCGACTGGCAGCATTTCAGAATCCTGAATTTTACCGCGCACAGGCCATGCGCTTGTCGACATTTGGCAAACCTCGAATCATTTCCTGCGCATTGCTCCCCGGCAAGACCGTCGTCGCTGCGGCGCTGATTGCTCACCGGCAGGTCAACACGCTCGTTCTGGTGCATCGCAAGGAATTGCTGAAGCAGTGGGTCGAGCGCCTGCGGCAATTTCTGTCGAGACGGGCAAAGCTGTTGTTCCTCGCAGCTCAACGCTTCTCGATACCCATATCCAATATAATTCCGGTCACGCCGTCCACCTTGCGCGCATCAAGTGCTGCCCGTTTTTTTGTTTCAGCGTCACCGATACGGCCGGCGAGTTTAACGACGCCGTGATGCACCTCTACACCGATCGAGCCGGCTGGAAGGGATTCGTCGCGCTCGAGTTCAGAGACAACGTCTTGCTGGATCTGTGTGTCATTCTTCATCATGTGATCTCCATGTTGCGTATGGTCAGAATGCGGACTACGAATGGGAATGGGTAGCGGAAGAGGCGTAGGGCGATGTAGGACAAATCCGCGACTAGCCTGAATGACCGCATTAACTATAGTTAATGCATCGGAAACTTCTGCTTCGATTACGCTGCTTCTATGAAGGTCGCGTTAATCGTCGGAGCTGGGCCGGGCATTAGCGCTGCATTTGGCGAGGCATTGATTGCGGACGGTTATCAAGTCGCACTTGCTTCGCGCAATGTAGTGAAATTGTCGCCATTGGCGACGAGAATGGGCGCCGAGGCGTTTGAGGTCGATGCTTCTTCGCCCGCGAGCTTGGTCCGACTATTTAAAGAGGTTGATGGCACGATGGGTGAACCGGAGGTCGTGCTCTTCAATCCGAGTGCGCGTATTCGCGGGGATCTGCTTACCCTCGACATGGAGGTGTCTTCGGCGGCCATACAAACCACCGCGATTGGTGCGTTGGTCACCGCCCAAGAGGCGGCGCGACGAATGCTGCCAAAGGGTCGCGGCAGCATTTTCTTCACCGGCGCAACCGCCGGCATCAAAGGATTTGCGCGCTCGTCGGTATTCGCAATGGGAAAGTTTGCGGTGCGCGGCCTCGCTCAGAGTCTGGCTCGCGAACTGGGCCCCCAGGGAATTCATGTGGTGCACTTCGTCATCGATGGCGGGGTCGTTCAGGGCAGCGAAGCGCTTGATGTGCTGTCGCCACGAGCGATCGCGCGCTCCTATATGGCCGCACTGGCGCAACCTTCCGGCGCCTGGAGTTGGGAACTGGAATTGCGCAGTCACACCGAACCGTTCTAATCCATCCAGTAGTGCGCGAGGCAAAGCACTGTATGGATGGGTGCGCGAGCTAAGAATTTCTCAAGATGACTTGCCGACATCTCGCAATTAATTCAGGCTTTGCAGATGGGCGCGAAAAAGCAGCCGATTGCGCTGGTGACGGGCGCAAGTCGCGGGGTGGGCCGTGGGATTGTCCTGGGGCTCGTCGAGGCGGGGTTCTGCGTCTACGCAACCGGCCGCTCTATTGCGGCTGCTGAATTACCCGGCGAAGTCCGGCGGTTGCCTTGCGATCATCTTCGAGATGAAGAGACCGACAGGGTGTTCCAAACAATTGAGGCAAATGGGGTTGGCATCGACCTGCTCGCAAACTGCGCGTGGGGTGGCTACGAGCGAATGATCGAGGATGGAGTGTTTACTTGGGCCGCGCCGTTCTGGGAGCAGCCATTTCATCGCTGGACATCGATGATTGATGCCGGCGTTCGCGCTGCGTACGTGTGTTCGGCCCGCGCGGCGCGGCTTATGGTGCCGCGGCGCCGGGGTTTTATTGTCAATATCAGCTTTTGGGCGGCGCAAAAACGGATCGGCAATACCCTTTATGGAATCTCGAAAGCAGCCACCGATAAATTGACTTCCGATATTGCAGAGGAACTCAAACCGTTTGGTGTCGCCGCCATCTCGCTCTATCCGGGCCTGGTTCGAACCGAAGCCGTGGTCGCCGCTGCGGCAAGCGGCGTGTTCGACCTTGCGAACAGTGAAAGCCCGCTGTTTATCGGTAGAGTCATTGCGGGGCTCTACAACGATCCGGATCTGATGCAGCGTAGCGGACGCGCACTCGTAGCTGCCGGCATGGCCGCAGAATTGGGCGTCACGGATATCGATGGGCGTCTACCGAGAGCGCTCACCATCGCTGACGTCTAGCCCCCGATGGCGAGGAGCCTCGTGCCGGGTCATACTAGAGGCGCTCTTCGAGGTTGCGATGCGAGGAATTACAGGGATGAGAAACGTATTCGCCTTGTCAGTCATGCTGACGTTGGTCTCAATGACACGCGTTGCCTCAGCGCAAGGCGCTGCCGCATGGGACGGATTCTATCTTGGGGCGAGTCTCGGTGGCGAGAACACGAACGCCTGCAACCGCTCAGTGTTGACCGGTGTGAACATCGATCCGACGGCTTCGAGCTTCACTAGCTGCAGTAGCGGAGGGTTCGTGGCGGGATTGCAATTGGGTGAGAATTTTCAAATTGATCGGCTGGTGCTGGGGATAGGCGCGGATGTGGTCTTCTCGCAGGCAAAGAATGACAACTCGACGGTTAACTTTGCAGGCACCGCGCCGCCTCCGGGCATTTATTCTCTTTCAGGCAAGTTGAGCCCGAAAGATTTCGCGATTATCGGCGCACGGATCGGTTATGGGGGGAACCAGGTATTCCCCTACCTCAGGGCAGGTGCCGTCATTACGAGTTCAGAAAGTAGTACGCTCGCATATGCCCCGACCGGAACGACAGCACCCATCGCGTCTTTTGGCGGCGGCAAGAATTTCAATTCCTTCGGGTGGGCTGCAGGCGCCGGCGCGGAAATCGGATTGAACGGCGCATGGTCTATTTCCGCCGAATACTTGCACATGAGTCTCGGCAATGGCTCGAACTCCACGACGACTTGCGCGGGCGCCGCGGGTGCTTGTTCCGCATTCGCGGGAGTGTCTCTCGAGAACACGCACAATGCCTTCACGGCCAATATCATTCGAATTGGCATCAACTATTGGTTTAACTACTGGGACAAGCCCTGAGAGATGGCGGAATCTGACTGGACGCAGCGGTCGATTCCCCTGACTCAGCGATTCAGCCAGCGCCAAGAAGGCACATCGAGCTTTCCCTGTCCCAATATGTGAGTCTCACTGAGTTGCTTGTCGAGTTCGATCGACAGGCAGGCAGAATTCTCCTTCAGGGCCGCGATCAGTCGAGCGGCGTGGGATACCACGAAAATTTGCGTGGACTTCGCGGCGACGCCGATCAGTCTTGCCAGCGCCGGCAAGAGATCAGGATGCAGACTGGATTCGGGTTCGTTTAGGACCATGAGACGCGGCGGGCGGGGCGTTAGCATTGCGGCGGTCCACAGAAGATAGCGCAGCGTACCGTCTGACAATTCAGCGGCGCTCAAGGGTCGAAGCAGGCCGTGTTGGTGCATAGAGACGGCGAGGCGGCCATCTTGCCCGGTTATCTTCAACCGGGCGCCGGGAAAGGCGTCGGAAATAGCGGCGTTCAGCGCCGGTGCATCGCCGATTTCGAAAATGGTTTGCAGGGCGGCGGCCAAGTCGCGGCCGTCGTGCGAGAGGACAGGCGTGTATGTGCCAATCTGCAATTGACGCGCTGGTGCCTCGGCATCGGTTCTGAAGTGATCATAGAAGCGCCAAGTACGGATTTGATCGCGCAGGGTGACCACTTCCGCGGCGCGCAGTGGGTCGGCGATCATGTCCATCATGCTTTCGAAGGGTTGCAAGTGACTCGCGACCAAGTCCCAATCGCCGTTGTCGCGGCGAATACGTACGACCGCGTTACGCCGCTCGACCAGTTCGCCGGCCGGCCGCAATTCCTTGCCATGCCAGATGACTTCGGTCTTGATCACCGGATCGCCACGAAATGCGGATTCGGAAGGGATGGGGAGGCCTAAGTCGATGGCGTAGCTGAAGTCATCGCCCCGAAAGCCCAGCCGCAAGGCCTGAGACTCCATTTTCAAGGTGGCTTGCACGGGTTGTTCACCGCGCTTCACTGCTGCTGAGAAAGATTCAGGACCGGCCCACAACGTTGAGGCAAATCCACCTTCGCGCGCGAGGGAAGAGATCAGACCGCCGCGCGCTGTTTCAGCGAGGAGCCTCAGGGAGCGATAGACGTTGGATTTGCCGCTGCCGTTAGGCCCCGTGATAAGGGTCAGTTCGCCGAGGGGTGCAACGAATTGGCGCAGGGAACGGTAGTTGGAGACGGCGAGTGTGTAGAGCATGTCGGCGAGCGGGTGCTAAGCCTTGCGCTTGCCCCTTCAATTCAAGCGCTTGATTGCCATGACGTTGGGTTGATTGGTAGCGGGATGTCCGCACACCGTGGGGTTCCAAATGGTGCCGACCACGGTCCATCCAGCGGGGGCAGCGCCGCGGCAGGCGTGAATGACTGCACCTGGCGGTTGATCGCTCAGTTGCTGAATGCTCCAGACGTTATACGTGATGGTGCCTGGGTTGCCGCAGACGGTGGGATTCCAGGCGTCGTTGATTTTGATCCAGCCCGGCGGAACTGAGCCCGCGCAGACATTTTGTGTGCGCAAAATTGCGCCGAGAGACAGGGGAGCCAGCGTCGGGGCTTCGATAGGTTGGGGTTCGCGGGGTTCGGTCAATTGTGTTTTTGGAGCGGGTGGTAGGGCAGGGGGCGGACTCGCTGCCAATCCTGGCGGTATCTCAAGGGTGGCGTCGGTGATGGGCCCTGGTTTCGAGGAACCGTTGCTGCAGGCCACGCGCGTGGCGCCCAAGGCTGTGAGATTGGGACTCAGTACGCCGACGCGAGTCCCGTGATCGTCGAGCAGATTTAGCGCTGCAGAAAGCCGCGCGAACGGATGCAAGTTGACGAGATAGAAAAGACCCGGTGGCTTCGCTCCGGGGCCGCACTGGTTGATGCCCCCTTGCAGCAGGAAGGCGGCGAAGGAACGCGCGTCCTCCGGCGGGGCTTCGGCAGCGTTGGCTTCGACGTAGGAGGCGCTCTGTTTGGCAATGACCAGGGGGACGGTCAATGGGCCTGGCGGTCGGGGCGATGCGCGATAAGTGAAGGTGCAGCCGATGGGCGCCGTTTCTCTGGGCGCCAAGCGCCGGGTGTGAAACTTTGGGAATCGATCAGTGATGGGATTGAGGCTGGCATCGAACAAGATGAAAAGCTGTTGAGCGGGACTCGAGTCGTATTTGAAATTGGCGTCGATCGTTTGGTTTGAATTCAGGTTGGTGGCGTAGACAATAAAGTTCGTGTCGTTGGCGCCCGCGCCAGCGCACAGGTCGCTGCTGACCTCGAGTTTGACGTCATCGAGCGGCGCGGCCGCAGCAGTATGGGAAGCGGCCCACATTCCGAGCACGATTAGTGTGCGATACGGCGTCATACATCCCATTATAATTGGAATGCTATCGGCCAGGCTTGGTTCTGAGCGAAAGGCGCGATTTTCTACTGGGATCGGCGATCGTCACGCTTAGCAGACCGTCGCGTCGCGCGAGGTCCTGAACTTGTTTGCCGTCGAGGGTGACCCGCGCGCCGCTCGTCCAGTGATGGACTCGCACCGTTACTTGTTGCCACCAGGGTTGGTATCCACCCTCGCGCGGGTCAAAGTCGATGTCGATTCCAACCGCTGTTTGCGTGCAACGCACTTGCTGTCGAAGATAGCTTTGACGGGTGTATCCCATACTGTGGCCATCATCGGCATAGATCGTTCCGTGGCAGTCCTCGCCCGGATATATATCCAAGAACAACGGCCCTTGCGGTGTCTCGGAGGTGCTTTGTATCAATGCCTGGCTCGGTAGGATGGCGCCGGCGCGTACGAACACAGGTAACTGATCGAGCACTGGAGTAATAGTGATCGACTGCGCGGCCGACGCAGCTGAATCAGACTTCGTCGCAACAGGTTGCCCGCTCCAATAGTCATACCAATGCCCGGCCGGTAGGCAGAGCGAGTAGGGCTCCGGAGATTCCAAGGTCGGCGACGGCGCAATGAGCAATCGATCGCCCAGCATGAAGGCCGTGGGTTGATTGCACGGCATGTCGAGGGCATCGGAAAAATCGTAGAACAGCGGCCGCATGAGCGGTGCGCCGGTACGGGCGTTCTCATCGGCCAGAGCATAGAGATAGGGCAACAGGCGATAGCGATGCTCGACAAATTGTCGGCGAATGCGTAGATGCTCAGGGCCATCAACCCAGAGTTCCTTGTGCGGAGTGCCCTTTTCAGAGTGCGCACGGAAAATTGGTGAGAAAGCAGCGATCTCAATCCAGCGGGTCATCAATTCAGGGCTCGGAGCACCGATGAAGCCGCCGACGTCGGCTCCGCTGTAGGCGAAACCGCTCAATCCCAAATTAAGCAGCATGGAGATCGACAGCTTGAGATGGTTCCAGCTTGAACTGTTGTCCCCTGTCCAGGTGACCGCATAGCGTTGGCCGCCGGCGTAGCTGGCGCGCGTCATGACAAAGCTCCGCTCATCGGGATTGAGTTGCCGTTGACCCTCGAAGGTGGCCCGTGAATTCAGCATGCCGTACACATTGTGAATTTCCGCATGGCTCGCCGAGCGCGGCTCGAACCCCGGCTCCGCAATGCGGTGCTGCGTGTCGAGCGGCATGGTGATGGTCGGCGTCTCGAAAACGGAAGGCTCGTTCATGTCATTCCAGAAACCGGCGACGCCAGCGGCCACGAAATCCCGGTATAGCGAGCCCCACCAGGCGCGCGTCTCACGACGGGTGAAGTCGGGAAACACCGAGGGGCCCGGCCAAACCTTTCCCACGTAGAGTGAGCCGTCGGGACGTCTGAGGAAATGATCGCCGGCAACACCGCTGTCATAGGGCGCATAGTGCTGATCGGGAGCCGCGGCAATATGCAGATCCGTGATCGTGACCAGCCGTAGTCCCTGTTGCCGCAAATCCCCAGCGAGCCCGGCCAGATCGGGAAACTCTTTGGGATTCACGGTGAAGGGCCGGTTGCGGTCCTGGAAGTCGATGTCCAGCCAGATAACATCCGCAGGAATGTGATCGCTGCGCAGGCGGTCGGCGATGCCATGCACCTCTTCTGCGGACATGTAGCTGTAGCGCGATTGCTGGAAGCCCAAGCCCCACGCCGGCACCAGCGGCGGCTTGCCGGTGAGGTCCGTATACCGTTCGACGACCCGACGCACGCTCGGCCCGTAAATCACGTAGTAGTCGATCGCACCGCCGGCGGAACCGAAGCTTAAGATTTGCGGGTCCTGCTTGCCGAAGTCGAACCAGCTGCGCCAGGTATTGTCGAGGAGGATTCCGTAGCTGCCGCCCGATCCACCTGTCGACACGAAGAAGGGAATGCTCTTGTACAGAGGGTCGGTCGACTCCTGAAAGCGATACGCATCGGTGTTCCAAAGCGTAAACGCCTGGCCACGCCGATCGAGCGGCCCCGTCTTGTCGCCCAAACCAAATATATGCTCTTTCTGAGAGAGATCCTTGTGCAGTACGAAGCCGTTGCCGTTCTGCTCGAGGGCCACGGTCGGTTTATCGGCCGTGATCACTTGGCCCTTGAGATCCGAGACGATGATCCGCAGCGGCGAGCGTTCGATGCGTACCGCCATTACCGCGGTCTTGAATTCGGCGCTGTCGGCATTTTGTTTAACGTTCACATGAACGGAGCGCTGCCGCATGTCGTCTACGACGGCCCAAGAGGCGTCCTCGGACAACGCGCCGCCCGCGGCCGCACGCACCCTGAGGATGTCATCAGCCAAGGCGGTCACCCGCAGGGTCCAGGAACCGCTGTGAATCTCGGCGCCGTCGCCGGCAGCCTGCGCAGACATTGCCGACAGGAGCCAGCATGCGATGATGGATCTCAACGCTCTTGGCATGATCTTCTCTTGATTGCCGGGCAATCCTGCCGACGGTGACAAGGGTTTTTAGCCCCTTGCCACCGCCTGCTGAATCGCCTCATATCAGTACTTGACGCGAACGCCCAACTGATAGCGCCGATCGACCCGGGACCAGCCTGAATCCATATAAACCGGCTTGGCTCCCGGCGTCGCCGATGAATCCCCGAAAATCTGCTGCTGATACTGGGTCTTGGTATCCAAAATGTTGGTGACATCGAACAGCGTCTCGATATGAGAGCCGATGGAGTAACGCAACGAGCCGTCGAGAAAGCCCGCCGCCTTCTGGAAGACCGGCAGCCCGATGCAGCAATCCAGGTTGTCGGTGAGATACTGGGAACGCCAGTTATAGGCCAGGCGGACTCCCACCGGCCCCTTTTCGTAAAGAGCGACGACATTGAACGTGTGGGTGGAGACGCCCGCCAGTCGGTGCGAGTCGATCACCACGCCGCCGACCGCTTCGTTGCCTGCACCGAAGGCGCCCACGCCGCCCGCAGTCAGTGCGCCGGCGTTGATCAGATTGGAATTATGGATCCCACTCTGGTGAACATAGGTGTAATTCACCTGCGTGCCCAGGCCGTTAAATGGGTTCGGCAAGAAATCGAAGAAGGTTTGATACGCAAGCTCCGCACCTTCGATCTTGCCGCCGTCCTTTTCATTGATGGGACCCAAGATCTGCGCCGTCTCGGTGACGCCGTTGTTGGTGAACTGGCGGGTGAAGTTGGCTTGCGACAAGGTGTTATGCAATTTCTTGAAGAACAGTCCGGCCGTCAGGGAACTGGTCGGTCCCATGTACCGTTCGTACGACAGATCGAACTGATCGGCGGACTCCGGCAGGAGCGCTGCGTTGCCGGCTGTTGAATTGAAGACGAAATTGTAACCGACGACATTCGCGGCGACGTGCGCTGCGGTCGGCGAACTGTACACGACGTAGGGAGAATCGGGCCCGGTGTTGATGAAGGGCGAATTGATCTGCACGTAGTTGCGCAGCAAGCCCATGTCCGGACGCGATATGGCCTTCGAGTAGGCAAACCTGATGAAATCCTGGTTGGTCAGCCCAAACCGTACATTGAAGCTCGGGAGCGCATCGGTATGCGTCCCGGAGAACGTGTTCGGCGAGCCGCCGCCGTTCGAGAATGCCAGGATGTCGGGCGTCAGATAGCAACTCGGATTGACGACGTTGCCAGCGCCCAAGGGCGTGCCGCAGGGGGCGAGCGCCGCAAGATTCGTGGTATCCGGGTAGGCAACGCTGCCGTTGCTGAGCTCCTTGGTCTGAACGACGCGCACACCGACGTTGCCCACCACATTGACGCCGAAGATATCGGAATTCGGACCGCCAAAATTCAGCATGAGATAGGCAGCTTTGGTCTGCTCCTCGATCTGCTCGACTTCGGAGGGCAGGAAGCACGTTCCCGGAATCACCCCCGTTCTGCTGCAGATTGAGCTGTAGCCCGGCGTGATCGGCGAGTTCGTGTTGGCGCCGCCCAACGCCTGGAGGACCGCCGCCAGGTTGGTGATCGTGCCGCGATTCATGAAGACCAGATTGCCGTTCGGATAGACACCCTTGCCGTAGAAATCGTTGAAATTGGTGGTGCCCCAGATCCCGGCGCCGTAACCCTTGAAATCGGGATGTCCCGCGGCGCACGCCGGATAGGCGCCGGGAGAAGTATTGTCGGCATTGAATCCCGGGCCGTTGCAATTCCAGTTGGCGGCGATCGGCGTCCAATTGAAGGTTGAGTAGCGGGTAGTCTGGTTGCGATCCGCGTAGCGAACGCCCGCCTTCAATGAATCCACCCACCCACCCGGGTTGATGTCGTATTTGACATCCACGGCGAACGCGGATTCGCGGCCGCCGTCGTCCTCCTCATGTCCTTGAATGAAGGGGATCCAGTAATTGTGCGGGTTCGACAAGTCCCCGCTGGCGTAGTTGACGTTGGATCCGGGCAAGAATTGAACTTGCGGAACACCGTTGCTCCCCAAGCTGTACTGATAGTCGGCCATCGATCCCGTGGCCACCAGGATATCGTGGTTGCCGACGTGCGAATCGATGTACTGGGCATCGAAGTCGGCATGCAGCCGCGACAGGATGTCCCACTTGACGTGCGCGGAGAGTTCCTTCGTGTTCTCCGAGTGGTTGAAATCCCGGGTTTCGTTCTGGAAGTACAGGCCATCCCGGGTGGTTGTGCAGGTGAATCCGGGGCCGCAATCGTTGACGAAGGGCACGCCCGGGACCGCGGAGCCGGTGTTGATGGCATCCTGAATATTGGCCGAGTAGCTTCCCGCCCAGCTGCCGTGCGGTTGCGTCAGATGCCCCGACTGCAGCATGCCGTTCGAGCCGAACACGAGGCCGGATGAACCGGCCAGAATCGAACTGGCGCGCGGATTGAAGCCGGGCGTTCCGTAGTACGTACCGTCGAGGACCGCGTGACTGGCATCCTCGAGCCACTTATTGTGGTAGGTCGAGTCCGTGTATTGAATCGTCGCGAGCAGCGACTTCGAATTATTTTCGTACTGGCCGGCAATGGTGCTGCCGATCCGGTCGCGATCGTAGTCTACCTGCGAGTAGCGGATGCCGTCCGGGGCGAAGGCCCACCCGGTCCCGCCGAACACGTTGGAAGTACAGGGAATACTGCCGTCGGGGTTCACAATGGCATGCGCCACGGAACCGTAACCCGAGGAGCAATAGGTATCCATCTTGTCGTCGATGACGCTCTCGGTTCGGGTGATGACATGCGAACGTGAGTAGTCGAGCAACAGTCCGAACCGCCCGAAATCGGTCCTGATGGAATCGCTGGCGAGTACCGAGTAGGCGGGGGTCAGCTGATTCGACAGGCTGCCAAAATCTCCCTGCACGGAGCCGACGAGAACATGGCCCTCCTGATCGAATGGCAGACGAGTCCGTAGATCAACGGTGCCGGCGATACCGCCTTCGATCATTTCGGCGGTCTGGTTCTTATAGGCGTCCGCCCGGCTCAGCAATTCGGGTGAGATGTCATTGAAGTTCAGTCCACGTGCGGAATCCGCCGTAAACGTGTCGCGACCGTTGAATTCGGTGCGTACCTGCGTGAGGCCGCGTATCAAGATATTGGTGGGTTCGCCCGAAGGGTGAGTGCTGTCATCGTTCGACTGCAGGCGATTGACCGTGATGCCCGGGATGCGTTGTAACGCATCGGACGCTGATTTGTCGGGGAAAGCGCCGATGTCCGTCGCCGTAATTGAATCGACGAATGTGCTCGATTCCTTCTTGATGTACTGTGAGGTCGCGAGCGCTTGTTTTACGCCGACCACGATGACTTCCTCGAGCGCGCTGTCATCCGCAGCGCTTTTGGCGGTGCTTTGACTCGTCGGGGCGGCCGTGCTTGCCTGGGCAAGAAGAATCGTTCCCTTTTTTTTTGAATCCGCCGTCGTCGAGCTCGCTGGAGGAGACGCGGTCGGTCCGGTATCGTCGCCGGTCGCGCCCGCATTTGTAGGCGCAGTCAGAAGCATTCCCGACGCGCACGCCAACGCCTGCAATACGGCCAGCCGAACCAGCCTGTTGCTCGAATTCATGGAGTCCCCCTAAGTTGTAGTCGTGACTTTTTTTAAGCCAGCTTGTAACTACGACACCCAA
>DATHKV010000222.1:0-46512 GCA_035488895.1 Steroidobacteraceae bacterium | reverse complement strand
GTCAGACGGAGTGGGCAACGCGCATCGCACAGGCGCTCAAGGACGCGGAACGACAGTTCTATGCGGCCGACACGCGAAAATAGACCCATTGGGGCCCCGCCTGGGCTCGGGTGCCTCTGTCTGACAGGGTATTGCGCCCCTAGCCGGGTGCCAACGGTGACCGTGTACGCCAGGATAGCCGCACAGTAAGTCAGTAAAGAGAAGTGCGATGCCAATTCCTACGCGGTGCAGCAATCTAATGGTAATTGCCGTTGCTGCCATCCTTGAAACAGCCACTTTTGGATTAAGGGCTCAGGCGGCAACGCCGGGCGACACGCCAAGCTCCGTCACTCCGTCCACTCCGTCGAAGCGAAGCTCACCGCAACGGCTATCGCCCCAAGTCAAAGCCCCTCTCGATCGTTCCGGCGAAAAGCGCTTGGGCAAAGCCTCCTTCTACCACCACATGTTCTCGGGACGAACAATGGCGAACGGCAAGCGAATGAACCCCGCGCACAACAATGCCGCGAGCCGAACGCTGCCGCTCGGCACCACGGCCAAGGTGACCAATCTCGAGACGGGTAAGAGCGCGGTGGTGACGATCCAGGATCGCGGTCCCTACGTCGATGGCCGTATCGTTGATTTGTCGCCCGCGACCGCACAGGAAATCGGGATCACGCGCCGTCAAGGCGTCGCCAAAGTAGAAGTCTCGCCCATCGCCGTACCGCTGGCAAATGGCCGCATCAGATTGGGTGCTGCGGCGGAAGAGGCGGCCTGGACTGCCAACAACTATCGGTCGCCCAGCTCATTTCCGCCGGTCGGTTGGTAGCTTACGCTGCGGGCGTTTCGCCCCGCATTACTTGTAAGTACCGGCTCCTCTCGATATTTCCGCCACTCAAGACCACGGCAACGCGCTTTCCCGACATGCGCTCTCGGTCCTTCCACAATGCGGCCAACGGTGCGGCCCCGGCCCCTTCCGCGACCTGGTGGGTGTCGTCGAAATACACGCGCATCCCCTCCGCGATTTCGTCCTCGCTCACCTGCGTGAATCGTGCGACGCCGCGGCAGATGGTGGCGACCGCTTGATCGTTGGGTTCGCGAGTGGCCAAACCATCGGCGAACGTTCGCGCCGATGGGTGGGAGACGGTTTTACCGGCAGCGAAGGACAGGGCGGAGGCGGGTGCCTTGTCGGGACCCACTCCCACGATGTCGGTCTTCAAGCCCAACGCATCGCGAACCGCGATCAGGCCGCAGATTCCCGAGCCCATGCCGACACCCACATACACGGCGTCCAGTTCGCCCCCGCTGCGAAACAGCTCCAGCGCATAGCTGGCGACGCCGGCGACAAGGTCCCGATGAAAGGAAGGTACGAAATGCAGGCCCTCGAGCGCCGCCACGCGAAATGCTTCCTGCTTTGCCTCGTCGAAGTCCCGGCCGAATTCAACCAGCCGCGCGCCGAACGCGGTGATCGCCGAGTTCTGGTCCGGAGAATTGCCGAGGGGCACGTATATCGTCGCCGGAACACCGGCGCGCGCGGCGGCGAATGCAATGGATTGTCCGTGGTTGCCGCGCGTCGCGGAAATCACGCCGGGAATCGCCGGCTGAGCCTGGCATAGCCGGTCCAGATACACGATGCCGCCGCGCACCTTGAAAGCGCCGGTCGGCGTGTGATTTTCATGCTTCACCAAGACGCTGCATCCCAAACGGCGCTTGAGCTTTGGCCACGCAAACAGGGGCGTCGGCGGCATCACCCGATAAACCAGCGCGGCGGCGCGCTCGAGCTCGGGCAAGTCCAGGCTCATCGGCGATTCACTCTTAAATTGCGGTTCAATACTGGATTGCGAATTGGGCATGGGCTCTCTCGGCTAACCGCAGCAACCGCGCTGCGCTTGGATGGGTGGGCACGCGACCGTACCGTAGGAACAGAATACACAGCAATCGCCGGGCTTCGGGCGCAGCAGAGTACTGCAGCCGGTGCATTCGTAGAAATACTGGCAGGCATCCGTCGGCATGGTCTCCTCGCGCTCTGCGCCGCAGCCCGGACAGCGGATGATCGATTGCAATATGACTTCGCTCACGTTTTACGTGTCCCCGGCGTTAAAAGACATTGCTAGACTACATCGGCAGACTTCCCCGAGCCTGTCATTTGTAGGACACCTTTTCTGGAGGACTCGTGCACCACTATCGGCTACCTTTGAATCGTTGGTTGAGCGCTGCAGCGGCGGGCCTGTTGATGGCGATTGGGTCCGGATCCTTCGCGGCCTCGGAAGCCGAGGATTTGGTGCCGCAAACGCCGGCCGCGTTTCTGCCCGGCGGCATGCTGGGGATTCAATTGGGCGGTTCGTGGAAGCTGAGCAAGCAAAATCCCTCCCTGCATCAACTGGACTGCCAGGCGGTGAAGGATGCCGGCGATTTCGACAAGGTATGCTTCTTCCACACTTCGGCGGCAAGCCGCGTGGGCGGGGCCGAGATTCACGACGGATTCATGGTCGGCAAGGACGATCGCGTCGTGTTGGTCGGAACCGGCATCAGCATCAAGGATGCGGACGATCCGGTGGCCGAGTCGGTGGTGCACTCACTGCAGGGGCAAATCAATTCGGCGTTCCAGCATACCGGCGATAACGTGTTATTCGTGACGCTGCCGGCGCGGCATCTGTCCGCGGATGAGCTTGCCGGCTATTCGAAAAAAGCCCCGGTGCTGTTGGTGCAGCTCGAGGCAAAAGCCAACGAACTGGCGGTTCTGTACGGCTATCTCGCGCCCGTCAACACTTTCGGTGCGCTGACTTCCGACTAGCAGGCGGCTGTTGAGCCTCTGAATTTCATGAGTCCACTTTTCATCGTTGCCGTGGCGGGCCTGATCGCCGGCATGATGAATGCACTCGCCGGCGGAGGCTCATTCGTGACCCTGCCGGCGCTGATTGCCGCCGGCGTGCCCTCGGTCAATGCGAATACGTCGAGCACCGTCGCGCTATTCCCGGGAACGCTCATGAGTGCCTGGACCTATCGCGATGGCCTGGGTCCCATCGGTTCCGTGCGGCTGCAGCCGCTCTTGATCGCGACATTCATCGGCGGCGCACTCGGTGCGGTGCTGCTGCTGCTCACGCCGATCAAAACCTTCGACTTGGTTCTGCCCTGGTTGATGGCCATTGCCACGATCATGCTGGCGCTGGGCGGCCGACTGGGCGAGATGCTGCGGCGGCACTGGCGGATCGGCGCGGCCGCGGTTCTCACGGTGCAATTTTGTTTGGGAATTTACGGCGGCTATTTTGGCGGCGGTGTCGGCATCATGATGATGGCCGTGTGGAGCCTGCTCGGTGAGCGGACCTTGAAGAGTTTCAATGCGCCGCGCACGCTGCTCGTGAGCGCCGCCAACACCATCGCCGTACTGATTTTCATTGCGGCGCAGTCGGTGCGCTGGCGCGAGACTCTGGTCATGCTGGCGACGGCCACGCTCGGCGGCTATTTGGGCGCGCTGATCGGACGGCGCGCGCCCGCCGGCGTGGTGCGCACGGGGACATTGCTGGTCTCAGTCAGCATTACCCTGGTATTTTTCGCGCGCGCTTATCTCAAATCCTAGCTGAACGCACCCCAAGCTGCGCGCGCCACCATGAACCACAAGGCCAGCGCGGAGATGCAGTAAAGCCAGAATCGCAGAATGACGATGTTGACCGTGCAGTGCACGGCACTGTGCAGCACGCGAAACCCGGCGAATGTCCAGGCGGCGATCAGGTAGGTTTCGTCCACATGGTTGGCGACGAAGAGGTACAGCGCCAGGCCGTAGAAAAGCGTGGGAAGCTCGAAAAGATTCTTGAGATTGTCGGAGGGATTTGCGACCGCCGGCGGGGACATGCGGGCGAGTTCACCCGGCGTCAGGTCGTTTGGATTGATCTTGCTCTTTTGTATGAAGGGGATGCGTTTGGAGTACATGTAGAACCAAACGAGGAGCGTCAGGAGCATCACGGACAGGAACGGGCCGAAGATCGCGTTCTGGTTCATTGTTGTTCTCTTTCAGTTCACGAAGTCCTCCAGTCTACGCTCTAAAAGCGGCCGGCATCCACGTCGAGAATGAACTGCGTCAGGCCTGCCATGTAGGTCTGCTGATCATCGTACAGCGCGAGGTGGCTGCCCTTGGGGCAGTACAGGTAGCGCCCCTTTTTGACGTCCTTGGCGATGCGCTCCATCTGCGCGGGCTCCATGGTGTCGTACTGCGCACCGATGGACAGGGTGGGCACGGTGATCTTGGGCAGATCCGCGGTGCGATCCCAGTTCACGAGCTTGCCGCTCGCGCCCATTTCGCTTGGGCCCTGCATGGGAATGTAGATTTTCTTGTTGATCTTGGCGAAGGCGCGCAACACCGGATCGGGCCACTTATCCTGCGGCATGCGCAAGATATGGTCGACGTAGAAATGCTCCATCAACAACGCTTCGTAGCGCGGATCGTCATAACGGCCCTTCGCCTCCAGCTGCTTGATTTCGGCGAGCGCCTTCTGATCCATGGCCGGCATCAGCACGCTGGTCGCGTAGCGGTTGTAGGCGGGGATGCTCGGCACCATGTTGGAAATGATCAGCCCTTTGAGATTCTGCTGGTGCTTGAGCGCGTACTCGAGCGCCAGAATGCCGCCCCAGGATTGGCCGTAGAGATAAAAATTGTTCTTGTCCAACTTGAGCGCCTTGCGGACTTGGTCCACTTCTTCGACAAAGCGCGGCAGCTCCCACAGCGCGGGCTCGTCGGGTTGGTCGCTGTAGGCTGAACCTAGTTGATCGTAGTAGTAGTATTCGATGCCGGCCTTGGGAAAGTAGCCGTCGAAGGCCTCGAAATATTCATGCGTGGCACCCGGTCCGCCGTGCAGCAGCAGCACCTTGATGGTGGGATTGTTGCCGACGCGCTTGGTCCAGACGCGGAAGGCGCCCTTGGGCGTCTGAATGCTGATCATTTTGACGCCGCCCGACAGTACGTCGTCGCGGCCGGTTGAATCGAAGTAGGCGGCGGGCGCCGCATTCACCGTCGACATCACCAACGCCAGCAGGCAGAGGCGAACGAGTTTTTGCATTGTAATTTTCCTGAGTTCACCGGCTCCAAGCCTAACTGAAGGCGTGAAGCAGTGGCAAATCAGGCGCTAGTGCCGAGTTATTGGGCGCGATATTCGATTCTGCCGCCAAATGGTTTTGATGGACCTGCCGATCCCCATGCCGCTCGGTGGAACCGGGCAAACACCGTTCGATTGATAACTCAAGGCGGACGCGAGGACGCCTTCCGCGCTGTCGCCGAGCTGATGGGTATAGTCATCGGCAACCGAGCAGCCCGGCAGCAGCACACCCTCCGTGCCCACGGTGTTCTGGGGCGTAAAGCCGTCCGGATAGTCGCCGAAACTTTTCGCGTTGATGCCCTGGAACTGAATCGAAAAATAGGTCACACCGCAATTGTCGGCCGGATAGAACCCATACGGCTTTCCGCAAGTCGTCGAGCCGATCTGGATCACCTCGACGTCCACTCCGCGCAGGCCATTGAGGATGGCTTCGCTCGCCGAGCACGTGCTGGCTGTCGTGAGCACGAACACCCGCGTCAGATTCAACGTCGGCAAAGCCTGGCCCGCCGGGGTGGTAAATCCCTGCGCGGTGGCGTGAAAATCCACCGGCGTCAGCGCCGCGCCGGTCACCGGATTGACGCTGGGGTGCTTGCTGTTGAACTGCGCCAGCTCGAAGGTTTGTCCGGTGGTATGTCCAGGGCCGGCAACCATGTAGGCGACTTCACTCGCGATGTCCAGGTACCCGCCGCCGTTATAGCGAATGTCCAGCACCAGATCGTGAACACCGGCGGCCTTGAGCTGGGAAAATGCGGCAACCAGTTCGCTCTCTGCGGTCGCCACATGATCGTTGAACAGTATGTAGCCGACGAGACTGCCGTTGGGCGCCGCGAGGGTGTGCACATTCTGCACCGGCGTCTCCGTCACGTTGGCCGATACCAGGGTGATCGTGCGCGGCGTGGATGCGCCGACATCAAGGACGCTGAAAGTATGGGATTCGCCGATGGTCTGCGGCGCCAGTCCGGCGTTGAGTATATCGATACTGGCCTGATCTGCGGCATTGACCAAATCGACGCCGTCAATGGCGAGCAGCTTGGCGCCGCGCGCCAAATTCGCAGGCGCGATCGTGGCCGCTGATCCGGGTTGCGTGTAGGAGACGACTACCTCCCGTGGCGGCGTCGCCGCGATCACCACGAGATTAGCGCCATAGCCCGCTGAAACGCCGTTTTGCGACAGCGCTTCCCAAACCGAGGTTTGGTAGGTGAAATGAAATCTATCCTTCGGTTTGCCCGAGGGAGTGGTCTGCGTGGTCGTCAACGCGTCGAAGTAAGCGGCGTCGGTGCCGAAGTTGGCCGGATTCTGGTCGGTCACTTCGTCGAACCACAGATACAAATCATTGTTCCAGGACCGCAGCCAGTTCAATTCATTGAGCAAGGTGCCCTGCTTGTCAGGATACGCCTTCAGCGTCACCGGATCGGTACCGGTCCGAGGCGTCACGCACATGGCTGCGAAGGTGGCCTCGGGCTGGAATTGACCTTGGACCCATCCGGCAGGTGGTGGCGGCGGAGCTGCGGAGCCCCCGCCGCCGCAAGCCGCGAGGATTGAGGCTGCGCCGAGCAGCGCCAGACCGCGAAGGGTGCGCGTCAGATTCATATGTAACATCCCTATCCACAGCGTTCTTATGCCGCTTACGGATAGTGCAGAACGCACGCGCACCTGGCAAGGAAAGACCTCAGTGCCGCTTGGATTTCATCAGCAGTTGCAGGTGTCCCTTGATGCCGCGGGATATCTGTTGCCCCAGCGTGCCGAATTCCGAAATGGCGGCGATATTGATGATGCGATCCTGCTCATCGGTGACCCACAGCGCATCGAGTGCGCAACCGGCCTCTTTCACGAATAACTTGCCGTCGCCACTGGCCCAGACCCGCGACCCCTTGGCGCGCTGTGCCAACGCCGTCGCGCGCACGATCGAGACGGCGGCGTTCAATGACAGAGGCCCAATCGGTTGGGCTTGATCCTGTGCGCGTACAAAGAATTGAATAGGGGATTCATCCATAAGCGTGCTCCGTCACAGACCCGCACAACGCGCCAGTCCATTCTAAGAGGACACAGCGCGGCGCCGCTTACGTCTCGGAATGGAGACAGCGTGCGGTGCAACACAGTTGCCGCAACGACGGGCGCGAATGCAAAGATTTGTCAGGAAGGCGGTAAAGAATTATGTCGCGCCGCCGATCACCTGGAATGCGCGGTAGTTGTTCAGACGTATTGTTGTGCCCTTAAAAAATCTCCTTCACCGTGCGATGAGCCGGCTCGCCGAACCGGTGGTGCTGTTCCCGACGATTGCCGTTGTGTTGCTCGGCGTCATTTGGGCGGCGACCGCGGAACTCGTCAAGCTGAGATACGCGGATGCAGAGCATGCCGCGGCGGCGTCCAATCGCGAACTTCTGGGCACGTATGAAGCGCAGGTCGTGCGTGCACTGCGCGAGATCGATCAAAGCCTGAACCTGGTCAAGTACTGGCACGAGCGGAATCACGCGCTGCGAACCCTCGAAGAACTCAAAGACAAGGGCCTGTTGCCGCCGGACCTGCTCTTCACGGTGAGCATCGCGGACGCCCACGGCGCAATCATCGACAGCACAGCGTCGTCGCCGCGACCGAACGTCGCCGACAACGATTACTTTCTCGTGCAGCGCGGGAGCGATGTGTTTTCCGTCGGGCGGCCGCCGCGCGGCGCCGCGAATGATGCCACTTTGCAATTTAGCCGGCGCCTCAACAAAGCCGACGGCTCTTTCGACGGCGTGGTCATCGTCGTGGTGGGCGCGGGCTACTTTGTCAGCGGCTATGACGTATCGAGGATGGGAGACCACGGCGTGCTCGCGATCGTCGGGACCGACGGCATCGTGCGCGTCAGGCGCAGCGGCGAATCGGCCTTCGCGGGCGACGCCGTCGACTATGACAGCGCCATCGCCAAGGTGGCCGCCGACGACACGGACGCCGCGATTTCGGTCAACGGCTGGGACGGCGTCAAGCGCTGGACTGGCGCGCATGAACTCTACGGATTTCCTCTCGCCGTCGTGGTGGGACTCTCGGTCGATGAACAATTGGCAGGCGCGCACGGCGAGACGCAGTCCTACCGGTGGCGCGCCGGCGCCGGCAGCCTGCTGGTCATCGTGCTGACGGCGCTGTTGGGCCGCATGAGCTGGCAGCTGGCACAGAGCCGCCTGCGCGAAGGCGAGATCAAACTCAAACACGCGGAACGCGTCGAGTACCTGGCCTACCACGATGGGCTCACCGGTCTGCCGAATCGCAGCATGTTCAGCAAATTGCTGAGCCAAAGCCTGAGCGAGGCGCATCGCTACGGGCGGCGTCTCGGCGTCGCGTTTCTCGACCTGGATCGATTCAAGCAAATCAACGACACACTGGGGCACGAAGCCGGCGATCAATTGCTGCAGGATGTGGCGAAGCGATTGAAGGGGTGTGTACGGGAAAGCGACACCGTCGCGCGCCTGGGGGGCGACGAATTCGTCGTGCTTCTGCCCGAATTGAACGACGTGAAGCACGCGGGCGTCATCGCGGAGAAAATCCTGGCGGCGATTGCCAAGCCCTTCACACTGATCGGCCACGAGTTCCGCGTCACCGCCAGCATCGGCATCAGCGCCTATCCGATGGATGGACTCGATGAGCAGAGCCTGACCAAGAATGCGGATGTCGCCATGTACAAGGCGAAAGCCGAAGGCAAGAACAACTTTCAATTCTATTCCGAGAGCCTCAATACCAATTCTCTCGAACGGCTCACGCTGGAATCCAGTCTGCGGCATGCCCTCGAGCGGCAGGAATTTCGGCTTCGCTACCAGGCCAAGCGCGACATGCACAGCGGTCGCATAACGGGCATGGAGGCGCTGCTGCGCTGGGAGCATCCGGATCTGGGGTTGGTGGCGCCCATGCAATTCATTCCGGTGGCGGAGGAAAGCAACTTGATGCTGCCGATCGGCAAGTGGGTGCTTCGAACGGCGTGCGCGCAAAACGTGGCATGGCAAAAGGCCGGCGTTCCGCGCTTGAAAATCGCCGTGAATCTCACCGGCACGCAATTCTTCGATGAACACCTCATCGACGACGTCACCACCATTCTCGAGAGCACGGGAATGGATGCGCGTCTTCTGGAGTTCGAGATCAGCGAGAGGCTGTTGATCCGTGACGTGGAAGCGACAGTGCAGGTATTGACGAAGCTCAAACAACTGGGAATCGGCATTGCAATCGATGATTTCGGCACCGGGTATTCGTCGCTCACGACTCTGCAGCGCTTCCCGCTCAACACCATCAAGATTGATCGTTCGCTCGTGGCGGGGATGTGCGCCGGCGGCGAAAACATGGAGTTTGCCGAATCGGTCATTGCGATGGGCAAGAACTTGAGTCTGACGGTGGTGGCACAGGGCGTCGAGACCCGCGCGCAGGCCGATTTTCTGCGTGACCATGCCTGCGACGAACTGCAGGGATTTTATCTGAACCGGCCCCTGCCACCGGACGAGTTCGCGGTGCTGTTGCTTGCCGGCGCGGCCAAGGGCCTTACGGAACCGGCCAAATCCGCATGAGCATCAAGAGAACAATGCCGGCCGCCTCTACCGCGCTTGCGCTTGCTCTGTGCGCGCTCGCGGCGCCGGCCGGCGCGGCAATCGATGACTACGTGACCTTCAGCGGCTTCGGCACCCTGGGCGCGGCGCACACTAACTATACGCAGGCGGATTTCATTGCCACGGTGAGTCAACCGCGCGGGGTGGGCTTCAGCCGGAGTTGGAGCTTCACCCCCGACAGCGACTTGGGCGCCCAGGCGAACATTACGCTGTCGGACGAACTCACCGGCGTGGTGCAGGTGCTGTCGCGCGAGACCGCGGACGGCAACTTCAAGCCGACGGTCGAATGGGCCAGTCTCAAGTATGACTTCACGCCGGATTTCGCGGTGAGAGTGGGCCGGATTCTTTTGCCCACCTACGATCACGCCGATATCCGCAACGTGGGCTACTCGCTGCCCTGGGTACGGGTACCGGTGGAAATCACCTATGCGAGCACCGCAACGCACAGCGACGGGGTCGATGTGATGTACCGGATACGCACCGGCGCCGTCACGCAAAATCTGCAGCTGCAGTGGGGGACCACGGAGCTGGACCTGCCGGGCCTGGATTTCACCTTGAATCGCTCGCACATCGCGCTGTTCAGCGACACCCTGCAGTACGGCAACGCGAACCTGCACCTGGTGTACCAGCAAACGGACCCTGCGCAAAATCCTCCGGGACGACTGCGCATGGAAGGGATAGGGTTTGACTACGAGCCGGGGCCGTGGTTCGTCAGCGTGGACAGCAATCTCACCCATAACAATTATTTCGGCGAACTGCTTTCCTGGTACGTCAGCGCCGGCATGCGCCTGGGACATTTCTCGCCTTACGCTTTTTATTCTGCCATGCATCAGCAGACCGTCGGCACCTCGGGGCTAACACAACTGGGCAACCAGCACACCGTGGCCGCGGGCGTGCGCTGGGACTTTGCCAAGAATTTTGATTTCAAGTTTCAAGCCGAGCGGGTGACCATGGAGTCGCTGGACGATCCAGCCTCGTTTGGCAATATTCAGCCAGGCGCCCGGGCCGGCGATCAGCTTCATGTCATCAGCCTCGCGCTGGACTTTTTGTTCTAAGATCATGCAGTCCCTATATCACATGAAATTCTCCGCACTGAGCGCCCTGATTCTCGCGGTTCTCCTAGCAGGGAGCGCGCGCGCGGAGGACATCGTGGTGATCGTCAATCCGGCGTCGGCGCCGCTCAGCAAGGAGCAGATTGCAGATATTTATCTTGCAAGAAACAGCACTCGGACGCCGATCGATCAGGCCGCGGGATCCCCGATTTACACCGAGTTCTATAAAAAGGCGACAGGCTATGATGTCGCGCAGGTCAAGGCCATCTGGTCGAAGATCTTGTTCACCGGCCGCGGCGTTCCGCCCAAGCAGCTGCTCGATTCAGAGGCGGTGAAGAAGGCGGTCGCCGCCAATCCCAAGGCCGTGGGCTATATCGAGAAGTCCGCCGTCGATGATTCGGTCAAGGTGGTCATGCCGCTCGGTTAAGCCTCGAGCATTTCGCGGATCCTTGCAGCCAGTGCCTCCATGGCAAATTAGTCGTTTGCCGGGTCGCGCTCGGGTTCGGGATCTTTGAAATCCCCCGCATCCAATCGATGGCGTTGCAAGAGCTTGTAGAAGTCGGTGCGGCTGCGCTTGGCGAGACGGGCCGCTTTGGTCACGTTTCCACCCGCGCGCTGCAGGTGGTCGGCGAGGTAATCACGCGAGAATTTGTCGCGCGCCTCATCGTACGCCGGGAGGCTGCTCGACTGCCCTCCCAGAGTCCGCTGCACGAACTCCTTGCTCATGATCTTGCCGTGGGAGAGGGCTACATGCTGTTTGACCAGCTCGAACAGCTGCCGGACGTTGCCCGGCCAGTCCGTCGTGGCGAGCAGTTCGATCGCCTGCGGCGAATAGATTTTGGTTTGGCCGCCGGCCTCCGTGGCTTGTTCGAGGAAGTGCGATACCAACAAGGGAATATCTTCGCGCCGCCGCCCCAGCGGCGGTATCTCGATCGGCAGGATGTTGATGAGATGCAGCAAGTCGCGATAAAAGACGCCGCCGTCAGCCAAGGCTTGCAGGTCGTGCGGCGTGGTGCAGATGAGGCGGGCGTCGATGCGCGGGGCTGAGCGATTTGCGAGCTCGCGAGCCAGTGCGACCTGTAGGTCGGCCGGCAAGTCGCCGACTTCAAAGAGCAGCAAGGTTCCGCCTTGGGCCCGTTGCAGCGCTGCTGTTTGCGAGTCGCTGCCAAGCAGTTCGGCACGCAATTCCTCGGGCGCACGTCCCTTGCAGACGACCGTGATAAAGGGCGCATTGCGGCGTGGGCTGGCCGCGTGGATGGCGCGTGCGAGGAGTTCCTTGCCGGTGCCGTTTTCGCCCGTGAGCAAGACGGGCACATCGCAGCTCGCGGCGCGGTTGGCGATGCTCAGGCGATCCTGCATGAGTTGGTTGCGCGACACGAATTTCGCACGCAAGTCTTCGTCGTCCGGATTGAAGGTCGACGCCAAAATCGCACGTTGCACCTGGCCCAGGAACTCTTCTCTCTCAATCGGCTTGACCAGATAGCCGAACGCTCCGCATTGCGTCGCTTGCACCGCCTCCGCAATCGTTCCATGCGCGGTCAGTACGATGACGGACAACAGGGGCCAGCGGCTCTTGAGCTCTTTCAAGAAGACGATGCCGTCCATGTCCTGGAGGCGCAGATCGGTGATCACCAGATTCGGGCGGCTGCGGACGCCGGCATCCAGCGCGGCTTGCGCGCTATCCACGCCTTGAACCTCGTAGTCCGACGTGCCCAGACGGGCTTCCATCAATCGGCGCAGCGCAGGGTCGGGATCGACGATCAAAATCTTCGGTTTGCGAGCCGAGAGAGTCCTGCCCCGGCGGTCAGGGGACTCTATTGTCTCGCGCGCAATCCCAAAACCCAGCGACGCCGAGGAGTGCTTCGGCTTGTCTTTCATGTGAGACAGATTATAGGAGGCAGGGGCCAAATGGGGTGGCGGACCGCCCTGCCGGCCGTCGATTTTGTGCGCTACGTCTCAGCCGCGCAGAATTCTAAGGGCGGGCCGGCGTGCTCTGGCCGACGCCGATGGAGGCGGCCACCAGCCAGGCCGCTGCGATGAGCGCAAGATTCATGGCATTGGCGGCCCAATTGAAGTGCGTGTGCGGATCGGCAAAGACCAGGGGTGCATGCACCAGCACGCCGAACACGATGAACATTGCTGTGAGCAACCGCGCACCCAGGCGCGCCGCGATGCCGGACAAAATGGCGATGGCAGCCGCGAGATGTCCTGCCGCGGTGGCGTAGGCCCAGAAAACCTGGCCCGGCGGGATCCAGGCGGGAACGAAGTCGGCGGTGGCTTTCAAATAGAACAGGTGCGCCAGCGCGAAGGCGATGAGACACACCCCGAAAATGAGCCGGGCAATGCTGGCCAGGCGATTGGCCCGCGCCAAGCGCTCACTGTCTTGCGACCCCCTCGACAGGCAAAACGAGTAGGCCACCAACCCGCCGGCCACCAGCGCGAGCTGCTCCGCCGTTCCCGACCACATCACGAAGACGGAGGGATGCGCGATGAGGCTCGGCAGGTGCAGCAGTACGACCCCCAGACTGTAGAGCAGGGTGAGCGTCAGGGCGGCGGCGCGGGCGCTGCGCTTGAATTGAAGGCTGGCGCCCGCCAGTAAAAATACCGCGGCGATCGCATAAGCCAGTGCCGTACGGCCGGGCAGCGCTTTCGGCACCGGCTGCCATACCGCCAGAAAGTCGCCCCAGGTCAGACCCACCAGCCCAATTGCGACGGAGGCGAGGCCGAAGATGCGGACGGCGAGATCGCGCGCAAAGATCTTGTCGAGAAAGGATGCCACGGCTTGTCTCCCCAGTACGGGGGAATGCTAACTGATTTTGCACGTGTCAGGCTTTATAGGACTGCTCCTATAAGAGATTGTTACCTCTGAGAGCTGCAAATACGTCGCTGTGATCTTCACACTCCATATAACCGCACTGAAGCGATACCCGAGGTACTTGCCGTGGATACCGAAGACCGCCTAAAGAGACTTCAATCCCTTTTCACGTATTCATTGAGCGGCGCCGTGTCCGCCAAAGCGCGTTATCTGGCCATCGCCGGGGACCCGGCTTCGACGACCGCGGCCGTTGCGCGCGCCAGGTTGGCGTGGCAGCAACTCGAGGCCCGCAAGACCGCGATCATCGCGCGCATGGTGGAGCTGGAAGACTTGGAAGAAGACGCAGTCGCTTAGAGTGACGCTCAGTGCGCTTTAGTTCTTTCCCGATTCGGCCTTGTACGCCGCCGATAGCGTTCCCTTCGACGTAGCGATGGGCAACAGGGTCGGGTAGAACTGCACGAAGGTATTGTCCACGGCGGCGTGCTGCGCATGACAGGAATAGCAATCCGCGGTGCGGGGAATCATTTTTGCAGGCTTGTCGCCGTCGAATCCGAAGAACGCCCAGCCTTCAGGAAAGTGCGAACTGTCCTTGATGTGGACCTCGCGGCCCATCACTTCGGTGTCTTGGTAATGGCCGTTCTTGTTGATCGAGCCCTTGTCCTTCGCGCCGCGCACTTCCAGCACCAACACGGTTTTCTCGGGCCAGGTGCCGGTGGCGACGAAGGCCTTGTAGGCGCCAGGTTCGACGAACACGTTGTCGAACATGTGATGTCCCATGCCGGCCATCGGGCTGTACGACATGTCGAACCCGGAAGTCAGGTAAACCCATTCCCGATAATTTTCCGGGAGGCTCAAGCGGGCGTCCTCGGTGTAAACCGGACTGTAGCCGGGCGATGCAGTGGGCTCGCTCGAGGCCATCGAACATAGAAGAGTGAATGCGGCCGTCAGAGCCAGGGTTTTTGTTTTCATGGTGCCAGTATGGCGGCAGCGCGTTCGCCGAGCCACTCCGCTCGCTGCATCAAAACGACGATTCGCTGCATAGTCGCGCTTAGGGGTAGGCCGTGGAGTACGATTCCAAGCAGCATGGAAATACCGCTAAAAAAGGGCACTTCGTACAACTGGCTGTGGATTGCGTCGCTATGGGCGGGGCTCGCGATCTTGGACGCAACCCAGAACGTGTTCGCCATGCGGCACGCCGGCATGCATCATGCCTGGCTCAAACTGTTCATCTACCAGACCTTTGCGTGGCTGCCTTGGGGCTTGGCGACGCCGCTCATCATCCATCTGGGGCGGCGATTTCCGCTGGACTGGAAATCGGCGCAAAACTGGCTGGCGCATGTGGCCGCCATCGTTGTCATTGAAGCCGCCTCAACTGCCTGGGCGTCGCTGCTCGAAGGACTGCTGCAGCCCTGGCTGCCGGATTTTGCGAGTCAGGCATTCTTCGAGACCTGGCCGCAGAAATTCTCAGGGAATCTCCTGGCCGCATTCATTATCTATGCGCTCATTCTGGCGGCCACCTACGCGCTCGATTCAAGGGCCCGGGCGGCGGCGCAGCGAACGGACGCCGCGCGCCTGAATGAGCAGCTCTCTTACGCGCGGCTGAATGCGTTGCAGCGGCAGATCGAACCGCATTTCATCTTCAACACGCTCAATGCCATCGCCGGATTGGTCCGCGAACACAAAAATGACGCCGCGGTCGGCATGATCGTGGGCTTGAGCGATTTCCTGAGAAGAGTCGCCGCCAGTTCCGGCGAGCCCAAGGTGCAGCTCGAGCAGGAGGTGGAGTTCCTGAGCAGGTATATGCAAATCCAAGAAGCGCGCTTTGCGGGGCGGCTCAAATTGGAGCTCGACATCCCACCAGAGCTGCACAAGGCGCAGATTCCGAGCCTGATGCTGCAGCCCCTGGTTGAGAACGCCATCAAGCATGGCATCGCGAAGCGCGCGCAAGGCGGAGTGGTGCGCGTCGCGGCATCACGCAGCGGTGATGAGCTGCGCTTGAGCGTCTACAACGACGGTCCGCTGCTGGATCGAGATGGCCAGGCCATCCAGGACGGCATCGGTCTCGCGAATTTGCGCACGCGCTTGAGCCTCTTGTATGGCAATCGCGTTGAGTTGCGGCTGGAAAACTGCGGCATCACCGGCGTTGAAGTCAGCGTCGTTTTGCCCTACCGCGAGACCTGATGGCGCCGCCGCCGAAGATCCGGGTGCTGATTGTCGATGACGAGCCGCTCGCGCGCAGCAATTTAAAGGTCCTGCTCCGGCAGGATACGGACATCGAGTCGATCGCGGAGTGCGGCTCAGGCGCGGAGGCGATCGCGGAGATTCGAAGTACGCGGCCCGACCTGGTGTTTCTCGACGTGCAAATGCCCGAATGCAGCGGCTTCGATGTTCTCGAACAATTGAAGGCGGATGATTTTCTGCCGGTCATCGTGTTCGTGACCGCCTACGATGAATACGCGCTGCGGGCATTCGACGCCGGCGCGCTCGATTATCTCTTGAAGCCGTTTGACGACGCGCGATTCACGTTGGCGATGCAGCGCGCGAGGCAAAAAATCGCGGCGCTCACCGCGGCGCAGCCCCGGGAAATCCCGCGGCTCACGGTGCGCAGCGCAGGACACGTGGTGTACGTGCCCATTCCGGATATCGATTGGGTCGAGGCGGCGGATTACTACGTGTGCCTGCACGTGGGTCCGAAATCGCATCTACTGCGGCAGAGCATGGCGGAGCTCGAGCAGGAGTTGGATTCGAAGATCTTCTGCCGCATCCATCGTTCGGCCATCGTCAATTTGCGCCGGGTGCGGGCGCTCGAAGTCGACAGTGCCGGGGAATACGAGGTTGTCCTGGAGAGCGGCAGGAAATTGCGCTTGAGCCGGCGCTTTCGCAAAGACCTGCAAGCGCGTATGGCGGAGCTCTAGCCCGGCGCAGAAGTCAAAACGCGGCGGGGTAGGTGCCGCCGTCGAGCAGAATATTTTGGCCGGTCATGTAGCCGGCGTGCACGCTGCACAGAAAGGCGCAGGTCTGGCCGAACTCGGCCGCGGTGCCGAAGCGTTTCGCGGGAATGTTTGCCATGGAGCGCGCGACGGCTTCCGCGTCGCTCACGTGGGTGCGCTTGGCGGCAAGACTTAGGTTGCTGCGCAGGCGTGCGGTGTCGAAGTTGCCGGGCAGCAGATTGTTGATGGTGACATTCTTGTCGGCGATGCTGCGCGCAATGCCGGCCATGAAGGCGGTGAGGCCGGCACGGGCGCCGCTGGACAGGTCGAGGCCGACGAGCGGCATTTTGACGCTGATCGAAGTGATGTTGACGATGCGGCCGAAGCCGCGTGCCGCCATGGGGTCGATGACTTTCTGGATGAGCTCGATGGGGGTGACCATGTTCATGGTGAGGCCGTTGAGCATGGCCTCGCGGTCGAGCTCGCGGAAGTTGCGCACCGGCGGCCCGCCATTGTTGTTGATCAGAATGTCCGGTGTAGGACAAGCCTTGAGCAGGGCCGCCTGGCCTTCGGCGGTGGAGGCATCGGCGAGCACCGGGGTGACGGAAACGCTCCAGGCCTGGCGCAGTTCCTCCGCAGTTTGCTCGAGCAATGCCTGATTGCGGCCGTTGATCACCAGGTTCACGCCCGCCTCGGCGAGCGCTTGCGCGCAGCCTTTGCCGAGGCCCTGGCTCGATGCGCAGACAATGGCGTTGCGGCCGCGAATCCCTAAATCCATGATGAATCCCCTCAAGGTACTTGCAATGAAAGCGCAGGAATCGTATAGCCGTAGGCAGTGTAATCGCAACCGCATCCAAGGAGTGCCCGTGTCTTCCGATCGAAACCCTAGCGGACCGCGCATTGCCTCGGTGACCTCGCCGGAGTTGCTCGCGGTTCTCGAAGAATTGAAGCTGCGCGAGCCCATCTTTCATCATCCGGAGTTCGGCACGACGCGCCGCGAGTACGAGGCCATGACCGATCCCGAGTTTTGGGAAGTGGGGGCATCGGGACGGCGCTACAGCCGCGAATTCGTGCTCGAAACGTTGGAGAACCGGGAGCCGGATCCGGATGAATCCCAATGGCTGACGCGCGACTTTCAATGTCGGGAGATCGCTGCGGACAATTACTTGATCACCTACACGCTGCATCAGGGACCGCGCATTACCCGGCGCGCCACCCTTTGGCGCAGGACCCCCAGAGGCTGGAAAATCCTGTATCACCAGGGCACCCTGGTCGAGAGTCCAGAGTCCAAATAGAGCCCTCCATGCTGGCGCTGCAAAACATTCATAAGACCTTTGAGGGCAGGCTGGTGCTGACCGACGTGAACCTCACGATTCCGAAAGGCGCGACGCATGCGCTGATCGGTTCGAGCGGCTCGGGGAAAACCACCTTGCTGCGGATCACGCTGGGCCTCATTCCCTTGGATAAGGGCTATGTGAAGATCAACGATCAGGCCTTGTCCTCATTCAGCCCCATTGAGTGGGCGGACCGCATCGGCTACGTGCCGCAGGAAGGCGGGCTGTTCCCGCACATCAGCGCATTCCAGAATGTATCGCTGATGGCGACGCTGCGGGGTTGGAAGCGGGCGAAGATCGGGGCGCGCGTGGAGGAATTGCGCAAGCTGGTCGATCTCGACGCGGCGCTGCTGGGTCGATTCCCGTTTGAACTGAGCGGCGGCCAGCAGCAGCGCGTGGCCATCATGCGCGCGGCCATGATGGATCCTGAAGTGTTGCTGCTCGATGAGCCGATGGCGGCCCTGGATCCGCTCATCCGCCGCAGCCTGCAGCAGGAGTTGAAATCAATTTTTCAGCGTTTGGGAAAAACCGTGCTGTTGGTCACGCATGATCTGGGCGAGGCGGTATATCTCGCGGAGCAGATTACGCTGCTGCACGAGGGCAAGGTCGTGCAAAGCGGGACCTACGGGGAACTGCTGCGGCAGCCGAATGATCCGTTCGTGACGGCGTTCATCAATGCGCAGCGCACCTTGCCCGACGCGGCTGAGGTCGCATGAGGCGAATTCTGGCGGCGCTGCTGATCACCGCGGCGGGTTTGGCGCCCGCGCACCTGTGGGCGGCGCAGAGCATCGTCGTGGGCTCGAAGGCTTTCACCGAAGGATACGTGCTGGGGGAGATCGCGGCGCAGACGATCGAGGCTTCGGGGCAGGGGCCGGTGACGCGCAAGTTGGGCATGGGCAGCACGGGCATCGTGTTCGAGGCCTTGAAGAGCGGTGCCATCGATGTGTATTCGGATTACACCGGCACCTTGGCGGAGGCGATCTTGAAGCGCCCGGACCTGAAATCCATCGACGACATCCGCCAGGCGCTGTTGAAGATGGACTTGGTGATGTCGGAGCCCTTGGGTTTTGACGACACCTATGCGCTGGCTGTGAAGGAGAGTTTTGCCGAGACGCGGGAGCTGCGCTCCATCAGCGACCTGAGCCGCGTGGAATCGGGACTGCGCGCCGCCTTCAGCTATGAATTCATGGACAGGAAGGATGGATTTGCGGGGATGGCGCAGAGCTATCATTTGCACCTGGCGCCGCAGAACATCAAGCGTATGGAGCACAGCCTCTCGTTCCAGGCCATCGACGACGGCGCGGTGGATTTGATCGATCTGTATTCCACCGATGCGAAAATCGAGAAATCGAAGCTGCGCGTGCTCAAAGATGATCGCGGCTACTTTCCGGTGTATCAGGCGGTGTGGGTGGCGCGCAGGCAGTTCACCGAGCAATATCCGCGCGCGTGGGCGGCGCTCACGGGTATGCAGGGTTCGATCAACGAGCGGACCATGATCGACATGAACGCGCAGGCCGACATCGAGCACGTGGGCTTCGCGAAAATCGCGGCGCAGTTCCTGGGCGCCGAGGCGCCGCGCTCGCAGAGCTTGAAGAGCAATATCCTGCAGCGCACGCGCGAGCATCTGTGGCTGGTCGGGATTGCGCTGCTGTTCTCGGTGCTCGTTGGGATTCCGTTGGGGTTGGTGGCGGTGCGCTTTCATGCGGCGGGGCAGGGGATTCTCATTGCGAGCGCGCTGATCCAAACGGTGCCCTCGCTCGCGCTGCTGTGCTTTCTGATTCCGCTGTTCGGCGTCGGCATGAAGCCCGCCCTGGCGGCGCTGTGCATGTACAGTTTGCTGCCGGTGGTGCTCAACACCTTCACGGGCATTCGCAGCATCGATCCCAAGCATTTGGAAAATGCGCGCGCCTTCGGCATGACGAACCGGCAGGTGTTGCTGCGGGTGATACTGCCGCTCGCGAGCCCGACCATCCTGGCTGGCATCAAAACCGCGACCATCGTCAGCATCGGCACGGCCACACTCGCGGCGTTGGTGGGCGCCGGAGGCTATGGCGCGCCCATCGTCTCCGGCCTGTCTTTAAACGACGTGCCCACCATCCTCACCGGCGCCATTCCGGCGGCCCTCATGGCGCTGATCGCCTATGGACTGTTCGAGCTTTTGGGACTGGCCGTGATTCCGGCCGGTTTGCGCAAGCAGACATAACGACCCGTCTTGGCGCTAAATCGCGCTAACAGGGCCTCGCAAGGTCGATTTTCCGCTCTGTGAACAACGACGATGCGCCGCTCCCTGCAATGTAAATAATAATGATTCGTGTTAGCATTGAGGTGAAATACTTTAGCGATAGGGAAGCCATCGGTCGATGTCCAATGCTATGAACTCGATATCGATTACATCGCTGTTGGGGCAAATGAGCACACCGAGGCTCGAAGCGTTGTTCGCGCAGGATGTGCGGCGCGCCGCGGATTGGGTCTTCGTGGCGGCGGTTGAAGGTTTGCCGCAGGCGCAGGTGTGCTACGGCCGGATGCTGCTCGAGGGAACCGGGCTTTCCAAAAATCCGGAGCAGGCGCTGAAATGGTTTCAACGCGCGGCGGCGGCGAACGACCCGGACGGCATCAACATGGTAGGTCGCTGCCTCGACAGCGGCTGGGGCACCGCCGAAGACGCGTCGGGGGCCGCGGAACACTTCCAGCGCGCCGCGGATATGGGCCACGGGTGGGCACAGTACAACGTGGGCCACATGTACTTGGACGGCCGCGGTTTCAAGCGCGATCGAACGCTCGCCTACCTCTACTATCTAAAGGCTGCCGCGCAGAAGCATGAGCGCGCCATGAACCTGGTGGGCCGTTGCTGCGAAGAAGGGTGGGGCACGCCGCGCAACCTGGACGCCGCGGCAGACTGGTACCGGCGCTCGGCGGAGGCCGGCTATTTCCGAGGTCAGTACAACTGGGCCAGCTTGTTGTTGAAGGCGGGCCGCTTCGAGGAGTCTGCGTCGTGGTTCGAGCGCGCCGCGGCGGGCGGCACGGCGGCGATGCGCAGGGCCGTTGCGGAGCTGATCGTGCGCGCCGGCGCGCCGCGGGCACTGCAGAGTCTCGCCGCGCGCCTCAAAGCCGGACGCGAAGGCTTGGGCAGTGCGGCCGCGGCTGCGCCGACGAGTCCTTAAGGCCACCGGTCGCCGGCATGTTCCTGCGGTGCTGCCCAATAAAGTCTATCCGCCGATGTTCAATCGCTGCGGCGATGGAATGCATTTCGGCACGCATGTCGATGGGTCGGTGCGCATGATCCCCGGTAGTCCCCAAAAATTGCGCACCGACCTGTCGGCAACCCTGTTCCTCGTCGAGCCGCAAAACTACGACGGCGGCGAGCGCCTCACCGCGCACTATCACGGACTGCTGAAGGCCTGGACTGAAATTTGAGCGCAGGGGTCACTTGGCTTTTTTTGGTCTAGCTGCTGCCGATCGCCGCCGGGTATAGTTCGCCGGAGACAAACGAGGGCCCTAAGTGCCCGCCTTTCCCAAGGGAGAATAAAGCATGACTAGTTCGAAACTCGCAATTGCCGCCATGGCGCTGCTGGCAAGCGGCCTCGCCTGTGTTCACGCCGCTGACATGCCGGCGCCCTTGCAGGCCGCTGAAATGAAATGGGGTCCGCCGCCGCCGGTACTGCCGGCCGGCGCTCAATTCGTTGTCCTGTCGGGTGACCCGGCGGGCAAGGGGTTGGTGACGGTGCGTATGAAACTGCCGGCCGGCTACACCATCCCGCCGCACTGGCATCCGACCGATGAGCACGTCACCGTCATCTCCGGCTCACTCGCGCTCGGCATGGGCGATAAAGTGGATCACAAGGCGTCGAAGACGTTGACGGCGGGCGGCTACGGCGTCGCGCCCGCGAACATGCACCACTTCGCGTGGACCAAGGCCGGCGCGGTCGTGCAGGTCAACCTCATGGGTCCGTTTGCCATCACGTACGTGAACCCCGCCGACGATCCGAGCCACGGAAAATAGGGCCGTTCGCCCCGCCTTTTCGACCGCCTGACATCTATTTGGCGGTGCGGGTCCGTATTGCGCTAGTCTCTGAGGCCCAGTCAGGGTCGGCGAGACGATTATGCATAAGAATAATAAATGGCTATGGGCGTTCCTATTGTTGTTGTCGGGCACCATTCAGGACAGTGCCTTCGCCCAGGCGACCGCGACTGCCGCGGGAGCTGATTCGGCGGCGCATGCTCTGAGTGCAACAGACGTCGAGACCTGGCTCGACGGCTATATGCCCTACGCGCTGCACAGCGGCGACATTGCCGGTGCGGTGGTCGCCGTGGTCAAAAATGGCGAGGTGTTGTTCGAGCACGGCTACGGCTATGCCGACTACGACAAGCGCGTGTCCGTCGATCCGAAGCTCACGCTGTTTCGTTGGGGCTCGGTCTCGAAACTGCTGACCTGGACCGCGGTGATGCAGCTGGTCGAGCAGGGCAAGCTCGATCTCGACGCCGATGTGAATCAGTATCTGGACTTCAAGATCCCGCCGCGCGAGGGAAAGCCGGTCACGTTGCGCAACATCATGACTCACACCGGCGGATTCGAGGAGCGATTGAAGGGACTCATCGGCGTCGAGGCCGATGGCGTCATGCCGCTCAGTGAGTTCGTGAAGCTGTACATACCGGCGAGAATTTATGCGCCGGGCGAGACGCCGGCGTATTCCAATACCGCCACGGCGATTGCCGGATACATCGTCGCGCGCGTGTCGGGCGTGCCGTTCGACGATTACATCGACAAGAATGTGTTCGAGCCGCTGCAGATGCAGAATGCGACCTTTCGCCAGCCGCTGCCGGCGGCGCTCAAGCCGAATGTATCGAACGGCTACCGGGTGGCGTCCCTGCCGCCGAAGGCCTTCGAGATCGTCGGACCTGCGCCGGCAGGGAGCTTGAGCGCGAGCGGCGACGACATGACGCACTTCATGATCGCGCACCTGCAGAAGGGGCGCTACGGATCGGGTCATATTCTCAAAGAAGAGACCGCCGAGCAGATGCACACCACCGCGCTGACGATCCTGCCGCGCGTGAATCGAATGGAGCTGGGATTTTACGAGGACAACTACAACGGCCACCGCGTCATTGCCCATGGCGGCGACACGCAGTGGTTTCACAGCGATCTGCACCTGTTCATCGACGATGGCGTAGGACTGCTGATCTCCATGAACAGCGTTGGCAAGGACGGAGCTGCACAAGAAGTTCGCTCTCAATTGTTTCATGAATTTGCCGACCGCTATTTCCCGGGACCGACGGCCGACGGAAAAGTTGACGCGAAGGCCGCCGTCGAGCACGCGGGCATGATCGCGGGCCGGTACAGCGTGTCGCGTCGTGTCGACACGAGCTTCGTGAGCCTGCTGTATTTGGCCGAGCAGGCGACGGTCGCCGACAACGGCGACGGAACGATATCGGTGTCATCGGCGACCAGTCCGTCGCAGGTGCCGCTCAAGTGGCGTGAAATCGCTCCCTTTGTTTGGCGCGAGGAGCATGGCAAGGATCTGCTCTCGGCGCGGGTGGAGAATGGCCGCGTCGTGCGTTTTGCTTTTGGCGAGGGATCGCCATTCGATCAATACCTGAGAACGCCCTGGGAAAAGTCGGGAGGATGGTGGACGCCCGCCATGGCGTTGAGCGTGGTGCTGCTGTTGCTGACGGCTTTGGCGTGGCCCTTGAGTGCGCTGACGCGCCGTCACTATGGCGTCTCTTACGCGTTGAGCGGGCGGGACGCCCGGGCGCATCGCTGGGTGAGAATTGCCGCCGTGGCCGCGATTGTGGTTTTTGTCGGCTGGGTCGTGCTGGTCGTCAGCATGCTGTCGTCCCTCGATTTAATACCGAAGGTCAATGGCTGGATCGCGCTGCTGCGGATTCTCTCGCCGTTCGCCTTCTTCGGCGGCGCGGCAATCGGGTTGTGGAACGCCTGGGTCGTCGTGCGGGGCCGCCGCCGCTTTTGGGCGAAGCTCTGGGCGGTGCTCGTGGCGCTGGCATTGCTGGTGCTGCTGTGGGCGGCTTTGACGTTTCACCTGATTTCATTGTTTACGGGGTTCTGAACTCAAGACGCGATGGGGTAAGGCCCGCGGATTCTGACGAGGATCGGCTGGCTCGCTCATTGGCGCAAGGAACCGATACCCGATACGCTCTCGGCATTGGTGCGACCACACAGATGAGAGGGCAATCGGTGGATGAGCGTGTTTTGCATTGGCGAGACGATACCCCAGGCGTTGCCGGACGCGTGCACCTGAACAATGCGGGCGCGGGCCTTATGACGAGCCGCGTGCTCAGTGCGATTACGAACCATCTGCAGCTCGAACTGCTGCACGGCGCGTATGAGGCGGAGGATGAGGCGGCCGAGGCGGCGCACAATACCTACGCCGCGGTGGCCGGTCTCATCGGTGCGGCGCCGGCCAACGTGGCCATCGTCGAGAACGCGACGGTGGCATTCTTTCAGGCCCTGTCGTGTTTCGACTTTCAGCGCGGCGATGTCATCGTCACGACCCGGAATGACTATATCTCCAATCAATTGGCCTACCTGTCATTGGCGCGCCGCTGCGGCGTGGTGGTGCAACGCGCAGAGGATCTGGCGGCCGGCGGCGTCGACCCGGATTCGGTGCGCGACCTGCTGCGCAATCCCAAAGTGCGGCTGCTTGCGGTCACCTGGATTCCCACCAATTCCGGCTTGATTCAACCTGTCGAAGCGCTCGGCGAAATCGCTGCCGCAGCGGGTGTCCCGTATCTGATTGACGCATGCCAGGCGGTTGGACAGCTGCCGATCGACGTGGGCAAATTGCGCTGCGATTTCCTGGCTGCCACGGCACGAAAATTCTTGCGCGGCCCGCGCGGCATCGGCTTTCTCTACGCGGCCGATCGCGTTCTGGAGCGCGGCCAGTACCCGTTGTACATCGACATGCGCGGTGCGACATGGCAAACGCCGGACAGCTTTGCTCTCGCCGCGGACGCGCGGCGCTTTGAGAACTGGGAGTTCTCTTACGGGCTGGTGCTCGGGCTTGGCGAGGCGGCTCGCTATGCCGCGGAAGTCGGGGCGCGCGGCGGCCTACGCGCGCGCGAACTGGCCGCCAAGACCCGCCTGAAGCTGCGCGATATGGCGGGCTTTCGCGTGCTGGATCATGGCGCGGATCTGGCCGCAATCGTGACCGTGGAGATTCGCGGCCGTCATGCCCCCGACGTCATGAACGAGCTGCGTGCGCGGGGCATCAATACCTCGGCATCGGTGCGGGACCATTCGATCATCGACATGGACCAAAAGCGCGCCGCTTCGGCGCTGCGGATATCGCCGCACTACTACAATACCGAAGCCGAAATCGATCTGGTGTGCGACGCGCTGCGTGACCTCGAGTGAAAGAGAAAGATCCAAGAGCCGCCGGATCGGCGTTCGCACCCGTGCTCGAATCGGCTGCGCGTCATGCGATTGCGCATCTCGAGGGATTGCCCGAGCGGGCGGTCCAGCCCGCCGGCACGGTGGAGTCGCTTCGCGCCCGATTGCGCAAGCCTCTGACTGACCGGGGCATGGCGGCGGAGCAGGTCTTGTCCGAACTGGTGCGCGACTGCGCGGACGGCTTGCTGGGCAGTCCCGGCGGCCGCTTTTTTGCGTGGGTGATCGGCGGTGCGTTGCCGGCGGCCCTGGGCGCGGACTGGCTGACATCCGCCTGGGACCAGAATGCGCATTGTTTTTCCACGGCGCCTGCCGCGGCCATTGCCGAAGAAGTCGTGGGCTCGTGGCTCAAGGATCTTTTGCGCATTCCCGATACCGCTTCTTTCGCGCTGGTGACGGGTTGCCAGATGGCGCACGTCACCTGTTTGAGCGCTGCGCGACAGGCCTTGTTGGCCCGGCGCGACTGGGATGTGGAAGAGAACGGCCTGTCCGGCGCCCCGCAAATCGTCATTCTGGCGAGCGATCAATTGCACGGCTCGATCGAACGGGCGGTGCGATTGATTGGATTGGGAAGATCGAACCTGATCGCCTTGCCCACCGATGCACACGGACGCCTGTCGGCTGAAGTCTTGACACAGGCGCTCGATGCGCATGAGGACTCGCCGATCATCGTCACGCTGTGTGCCGGCGATCTCAACATCGGCGCGTTCGATGATTTCGAAGCGCTCATACCGTTGGCCAAGGCGCGCGGTGCCTGGGTACACATCGACGGCGCATTCGGCCTCTGGGCGGCGGCGAGCGCGCGCTATCGGTACCTGCTCGCGGGTGCGCGGCGGGCCGACTCTTGGGCGACCGACGGGCACAAATGGCTGAATGTGCCCTACGACTGCGGCTATGCATTCGTCGCCGATAAGATGGCGCACGCCAAGGCGATGTCCTATCGCGCATCCTACATTTCGTACGCGGCAGAGGCCCGCGACGAAGCCGACTGGAACCCGGAGTGGTCGCGCCGCGCACGCGGCTTCTCGACCTACGCGGCCATTCGTGAATTGGGCAGACAGGGCGTGAGTGAGATGATCGAGCGCTGCTGCGCCTGCGCCAAGTCCATCGTCTCGAGGCTGGGCGGCCTCAATGGGGCGCAAATGCTGTGGCCGCCGCAATTGAATCAAGGATTGGTGCGCTTCCTGGATCAACGCGCGGGGGCGACTGCCGAAGATCACGACAGGCGCACGGACGAAGTGATTGCGAGGACCAATGCTGCCGGCGAGGCGTTTTTCAGCGGCACGACCTGGCGCGGACGGCGCGCCATGCGGGTCAGCGTCTGCAATTGGCAAACAAATGACGAGGACGTCGAGCGCACGGTACAAAGCGTGGCGGCAATTCTGCGCTCACCCGGTTGAGTTCAGACCAGCGCGCTGCCTATGGGATGAGGACGATCTTACCGCGTGCACCCGGCTCTGCGACGCGTCGGTGAGCTTCGGGGGCCGAGGCCAACGGGATTTCCGCGGCGACCACCGGACGCAGGGTCTGTGAGCGCAATCCTGCTTGAATCGCGGCATGGATCTCCGTCGCTTCGTCAGGCAGTACACCCCATAGATAGACGCCGAAGATGCTCGCCTCGCGCAGCATGATTTCGCGCGGATTGATCTCGACATTGCCGCGGCTGCCGATCACGACGATCCGTCCGCGCCTGGCCAACAGCTTGAGGTCGTGGGCGAGATTGACGTGCGCCGCCATTTCGAGGAGCACGTCGGCACCGGATCCCTTGGTGAGATCCAGAATCTGCTGCTGATAGTCCGCGGTTCGATGATTGACCGCAAGCTGCGCACCCTCGCGCCTGATGGCCTGAAGGCCCTCCTCACTGCCGGCCGTGCCGATCACCCGCATGCCGGCGGCGCTTGCAAACTGAATCGCGGCGAGTCCGACGCCGCCGCTCGCGCCGTGAATCAAAACCGTTTCGCCGGGCCGGGCACGGGACAATTGAAACAAGGCTCGATAGGCGGTCGCGTAAGGAACATACACGGACGCCCCCTGCGCATAGGTCACACCCGGCGGCAGCGCGTGAACCTGGGAGCGATCGCACAAGGTCAATTCCGCGTAGGCGCCGCTGAGGGTACCGGTGGTATAGACCCGATCGCCGGGCTTGAGATCCACACCCGCGCCCGCCGACTCCACGACGCCGGCGGCATCGGATCCGGGGATGAAGGGGAGGGTCGGGTTTCTTGCGCCGTACGTCCCGGACCGCATATAGGTGTCGTACGGATTCACGCCGGCCGCCTTGACCCGAATCAAGACCTCGCCGGCAGCGGGAGGGCGCGGATCGGGCACGTCTTGAAGCGCCAAAACCTCTGGACCGCCAAATTGACTCACGCTGATCGCCTTCATGGACAAAGCATCCTTTGTTGGTGGTTGGGAGTTCGCCCTCGGGGCTGTTAACTTCGTCACAACAATAATAACCGCCCTGGGCTCACATCGCAGACACATGGCCCTTCTATCCTTAAGAATTAAGGTCGCGTAGCAGGAGAGATGCTTGAAGGACCCGACAGGGCCGACTAGTGTGCGCGCCGCCCTTCAGGCGAGCGCCGCTTCCGTCCCGAGCCCAAAATCCGGCGGTGCCAGCGCCTCGCGCAAATCCTGGGAACAGATCTTGCGCGAGCATCCTGAATTGGAGTCTGCTCACGAGGAGGCCTGCACTGTCCTGCAGCAGCAGTATCCCAGGCTGACCTTGCGGCAGTTGCGCTTGGCTTATCCGCAAGTTCAATTCCGATGGCCCGCTGAACGGGTGGAGCGCGAAGCCCTGGAAGAGCGGCGCTGGAGCCGTGAAGTCCTGCGTCGCGGCCTGTGCGAATCGCTGTATCTCAGCGCGAATCTGGCGATCGCGATTTTCGGCCTCTTGTGGCTGATTCGGCTGTTGTCGCGCGCACCGGCGTCAAGAACCGGGCTTCTCTTGGGCGCCGCGGTCCTCGTAAGCATTGCCGCCTATCATGTCGCCCGCTCGAGGGTGAGCGCGCCGATGTCGCTGCACGTGGAAAAGTTCATCGCGTGGCTGATCGCGACGCTTGGAATGGCGTTGGTTTGGGGTGGTATTTGTTTCGCCTTCGCGTACGGATTGTTTCGCTGGTTCAGCGCGCCGGTGATTTATGGCTGGAGCGTCGCTGCGTTTGCGGGCCTATGCGGCTTCACCTACATTGCGATGGGCGAATGGAGCGATCTCGGAGATTGTTTGGCGCTTCCGTCCCGTGAAGGGGGCGCGACTCTACAGCAGGCCCGCGAACTTCACCAGGGCGACTAAGCTTTCGGTGTTCACTGGCTTCATTAGATATTCGTGCACGTTGAAATCTTGCCCATCGCGGGGAATCTTTTCGAGCGGATAGGAGGTGAGTATCGCAACGGCGATGTTCATAGTGGCGGAGTCTTCGCGCAATCTCTGCAAAAACTCCATGCCGCCGAGTCGCGGCATTTTGAGGTCGAGCAAGATGAGTTTGGGCAGTGCGTTGTCGCGCTCGCCAAATCTTGCCTGACGAAAAATGAAGTCCAACGCTTCAACGCCATCCGCGAGTCGCAATATCCTTTGAGTTACGCCAATTCCCCGCAGGGCACGTACCGTCAGTTCGGCGTCCGAGAGATTGTCCTCGACCAGGAGGATTTCGACGTTATCCCATTCTTTCACGTTCTATTCTCGGCAGTATGGCGATCGGGCGAGTCATTCGGCCCACCGACCCCCGAAATTACCTTGTTTCCTCGGCAAGCGCCATCCGGGCAAACACCGAATTTTTGCTTGTTGCAAAGTGGTCCATCCGTACAATGAATCAACGCGTGAGCCAACGCGCCGGGAGGATCCAATGCCAACGCGAGAGTCCGAGCGACAACTGGCAGACTTCATTGCGAAATTTACGCCCGAGATGGGCAGGTTCATCCGCGCGACGCGAGCCAAGATGCGCGCCTTCATTCCGCAAGCCCTGGAACTGGTGTACGACAACTACAATTTTTTTGTGATCGGCTACGGACCCAATGAAAAGGCCGGCGACGCCATCTTTTCTCTCGCAGCCCAGGCGAAAGGCATCAGTCTTTGTTTTCTTCAAGGCGCAAAGCTTCCGGACCCACACAAGCTATTGCGAGGCAGCGGCAACGTCGTGCGCAGCATTCGCCTCGAGTCCGCCGCAACCCTTGACGACCCGAGAGTTCGCCAACTCATGGATACCGCGCTGAAGCGTGCAAAGTCGCCGATTCCAGACGACGGCAGCCATCAATTGATCATCAAGTCCGTCTCAGCCAAACAACGGCCGCGCCAGTCGCCGGTCGCAAAGAAGAAATAACAGCGAGTCCACGGAACGCACTCCGTAGCCCCCCCAAGAGAGTCGCGGGCGCCTCTTCGCCGTCTTTATAATAGTAGTGGCTTATATAAGTATAGAAATATATAATAGACGTCCCGCACGCCATGGCTTTCAGAATTGAGGAGGACACCCATGGAGATTGATATCGGCAACGTCCTGGGACCTGTCGCGCGCACGGTGCGCAATTTCGAGAAGGACGGGAAGCCTGCCAGCACCGTGACGCTAACGCGCCTTTACGACACCAGCGTCGATGATTTGTGGGACGCGCTGACCAATGCGCAGCGCATCCCGCGCTGGTTCCTGCCCATCGAAGGCGACCTGAAGCCGGGCGGAAAATACCAACTCAAGGGGAATGCCGGCGGGACGATTACAGCTTGCAATCCTCCGCGTCAATTTGCCGCGACATGGGAGTTTGGCGGCGGAATCACGTGGATCGAAGTGACCGTCGCGGCGGACCGCGGGAAAGCGCGCATGACGCTGGCGCATACGGCGATCATCGAAGACCATTGGAACCAATTTGGGCCAGGCGCGGTGGGTATCGGCTGGGACCTCGGACTCATGGGGCTTGGCGAGTATCTGTCGACCGGCGCGTCGGCGGACCATGAAGCGGCTGAGGCGTGGATGGGATCGCCGAACGGCAAGGAATTCATGAGCCAGAGCGGCGAGTTTTGGCGGGCCGCGCATGTCATCAGCGGAGCGGATCCAGCTTCCGCCAAAGAACGGTCTGACCGGACAATCGCCTTCTATCGGGGCGAGAAACCCCAAAATGTGGCGCACCCCGGCACGGGCAGCTGATGCAGATCTTCGAAGTCCTTTCTGATCCAGTGCGCCGCCGCATCCTTGAATTGCTCGGTCGACGGGAGATGGCCTCGGGAGAAGTAGTCGAAGCGATAGGTGCCGAATTCGGAATCACACAGGCTGGTGTGTCACAGCACCTCAAAGTTTTGAGGGAAAGCGGCTTTGCGCGAGTGCGGGCGGAGGCGCAGCGGCGCCTCTATTCGGTGGATGGCGAGGGCCTCCAAGCCGTGAACCGGTGGGTCGGCCAGTTCCGGAGCTTCTGGGAGCCCAAGCTGGACGCGCTGGCGACCGAGATCGCGCGAGGAAAACGCGAGCGGCGTGGCGCGCCATCGGCGGGTCGCAAAGGCAGGCGTGCCTGATCTATGAACCCGTCGTTCCCGGCTTGCGGTAGGCTACGCACGTCACCCGACAAACCAAGAGACGACCATGACCAGCCCCATGTATATCAACTCGGTTCCCGTTTTTAAGCAATTGCTGACGGCATTGAAAGCGATTCTGGCTCAGGCCAATTCACACGTTCTCGCCAACTCGATCGAGCCAGACGCATTCTTGCACGCACGCCTTTATCCGAACATGTTTCCCCTGGTCAAACAGGTGCAAATTGCCACCGATTTTGCGCGCGGGATCTCGGCACGCCTTGCAGGTGTGGCTGTTCCCACCTATGAAGGCAAGGAGAAGAGCTTTGCCGATCTCGACGGACTATTGGCGCAAACACTGGAATTTATTGACAGCGTGGACTCTTCCAAATTTGACGGAAGCGAAACGAACGAAATCGTACTGCGTCCCGGTACGCCCAAAGAAAAGAAACTGAGTGGTCAAGCCTATCTGGCCAACTACGGCTTGCCGCAATTTCTCTTTCATGTCTCGACGACCTACGCGATTTTGCGGCACAACGGGCTGCCCATCGGCAAGCGTGATTTCATGGGGGTGTATTGAGGGGTCGTCAGCCGTAGCTCAGCCCTGATTGATGTCCTATACCTCGGTTTCTCGAAGGAGATCGCTCATGAGGCAAACCTGGATATGCATCATCGCCGTTTCTTTCGCGGCTCTATTCGCGTCTGCGATGGCCATGGAAATCTCCCTTCCAACGACGCTGGCGGCTTGGTCCACGGGAGCCCGCCTCTTTGATGGCCTCGGGGACTATCAACGCCCCGTGACTACCAAGTCGCCGGAGGCTCAGCGATATTTCGACCAAGGAATGCGGCTTCTTTGGGGGTTCAACCACGACGAAGCGACGCGATCCTTTGCGCGTGCACTGGCGCTCGACCCATCTTGTGCCATGTGCGCGTGGGGCGTTGCGCTGACGGTCGGTCCGAATTACAACATGCCCATGCTGGCGGAAGCCCGGGCGAAAATCGCCTTCGAAGCGAGCAAGCGTGCTCAGAGTCTGGCCGGTTCCGCTGCGCCGGTCGAACAGGCACTCATATCTACTCTGGCGCAGCGCTATCCGAGCCCCCAGCCGCTTGATCCTCAAAGTGCCGCTCCGATTCTGACGGCACACGCCGCCGCCATGCGTACAGTCGCCCGTCGTTATCCCGACGACCTTGATGTGCAGACGTTGTACGCCGAGTCCATGATGAACGTGCATGCATGGAAACTCTGGAGTCCCGACGGAACGCCGGCCGAGGGGACCACGGAAATCATCGCCACGCTGGAGAGCATCCTCAAGCGCAATCCAATGCACATGGGTGCGCTCCACTACTATGTTCACGCGGTGGAGGCATCGCCACATCCGGAAAAAGGTCTTGCCGCAGCCGCCCGGCTTCGCACCCTTGCGCCGGCGGCGGGCCATCTCGTACACATGCCCGCCCACATATTCCACCGCGTTGGCCGGTACGAAGAATCCGCGGAGGCGAATCGCAAGGGCGCTGCAGCCGATGTGGCCTACCTTGCAAAGACAAATCCAATCGACTACTACCCGGCCATGTATGTGAGCCACAACTATCAGTTCCTGGCCTACTCGGCGGCGGCCGAGGGCCGCGAAGCGGAGACGCTCGATGCGGTGCGCCGCTCGAGAGCCAGTGTGTCGGACGCACAGCTGCAGGAGATGCCGGGCACCGACTGGTACGTTGCAGAGCTCTACACCGCACCCGTGCGTTTTGGACGATGGGATATGCTGCTCGCGGAAGCACCCCCGGCTCCGGGTTCGCAAAGCCTCACCGGTGGCTACTTGTATGCAACGTCAGTCGCGCTTGCCGCGAAGAATCGGCCCGCCGAGGCCCGCGAACGACTGGCGCAGCTCGACACGCTGATCGCCGACCTGTCGGCGGACGTGCCGGCCGGACAAAACACACTGCGCGACGTGCTCGCGGTCGCCCGTCGAGTTGCCGCTGCGCGCATCAGCTCGGCCGAGGGCCGCGGCGAGGATACGCTTCGCGATCTACGCGAGGCGGTCCTGCTGGAGGACGGATTGGCATACGACGAACCCGCGGGTTGGTTCTTCCCCGTGCGCCATCTGCTCGGTGCGGAACTGCTTCGTGTGGGAAAAGCAGAGGACGCTGCGAGGACCTACCGCGACGACCTGGTCCGCCATCCGGCCAACGGGTGGGCCCTCTACGGCCTCATGCAGGCTCTAAAGGCTGAGGGACGAAGTGCCGAAGCGAGCGCTGCCGAGGCGGAGTTTCGCACAGCGTGGCGTCGGGCCACTATTTCCATCAGCGCGTCAGCGTTCTGAGGCGCCGAACCTGGGCGTCGTGCGCTCCCGCACCGTATGTCTGTCCTTTTCACAGGCGGGCGGACTGCGCGCCTAACTCACCATGTCGAAATGCGGCCTGGCTCTTCGTCGTATTGAATAGAATGCGGCCGTGGCCGCACAGACATTTCGATGTTCAACTACTCGAGGACAGGCAAACCATGACTTCAATTCGAACACTGGCACTGAAGGCCATCGCGCTTTTAATCGGCATCGGCGGCCCTGCGCTCGCCTTGGCGGCGCCGGCGCAGTACACCGTGGATCCCGAGCATACCTACCCGAGTTTTGAGGCGAGCCACATGGGGATTTCGATCTGGCGCGGAAAATTCGATAGAACCACGGGCAGCGCTACATTGGATGATGCGGCGGGGAGCGGCGTCATCGATATCCGTGTCGATCTGAAAAGCGTTGATTTCGGCCATGCCAAGCTCAATGAATTCATGGTCGGGCCGCAATTCTTCGACACGGCCAAATTTCCTGAGGCTCACTACCGCGGAACACTCACCGGATTCGCCAATGGCGTACCGACGCGGGTGGATGGCACCTTGACCCTGCACGGTGTGACCAAGCCCTTGACGCTGACCGTCAACTTGTTCAAGTGCATTCCCCACCCGATGTTGAAGCGCCAGCTCTGCGGCGCCGACGCCATTGCGACCTTTCAGCGCGACCAGTTCGGGCTGGATGCGGGGAAATCCTACGGCTTCAGCATGGACGTGACGTTGCGCATTCAGGTCGAAGCACTTAAAAATGACTAAGACGGTGGCGGGCAAAATTGAAGGCTTAGGCTTTTGCACCTCGCAGCTGCCACAACAAGAAAGCGTAGGTGTCAGCCGCCTCCCGGTCCTGCTGCGCGCGAGTGGAACCGATGCCGTGGCCCGCATCGTAGTCGACACGCAGCAGAATGGGCTTGCCGGACGTGCTTGCGACCTGCAGGCGTGCGGTCATCTTGCCCAGGTGGAACGGTGCAACGCGCGGATCGGTGACGCCGGTGGTGAGGAGCACGGCGGGATAGGGGGTGCCGTCCTTCACCGACTGATAACTGTCGATCATCTTGAGTGCTTTGTAACCGGCGGGATCGGCGATGGCGCCCCATTCAGGTTCTTCGCCATAGCCGTCTTGCTCGACGACGTAGCGAAGCGGGTTTGACCAGCCGACGCCGTCGATCACGGCGGCGAACAGGTCGGGGCGTTCGGTGAGCGCACGTCCGACGGCGATGCCGCCGGCGGAGCGGCCGCCGATCGCGAGGTGTTTGCTCGAGGTGTATTTCTTGGCGACGAGATCCTCGCAGACGGCGATGAGATCGCGCCAGGTATTGGGCTTGTTCGCGAGCTGTCCGGCCTTGTGCCATTCACGGCCGTATTCGCCGCCGCCGCGGACATTGGCATAGCCGACGATGGCGCCGGCATCGACGAGGGCGAGATTGCGTCCGGCGAAGATGGGCGTATACGCGGCGATGCCGTAGGAGCCGTAGGCGGAAATCCAGGTCGGGTTGCTGCCGTCCTGCTTCATGCCCTTCTTGTAAATCAGCGTATACGGAATCTTCACGCCGTCCTTCGCCGCGGCGAAGAAGCGTTTGGCTTCATACCCGCTGACATCGATATTGGGCTTGGGCGTGATGCCGGTGTCGGCGAGATGGCCGGCGGCCTCCACCGACCAGATGCCGGCCGGCGTAAGCCAGCCTTGAAACGATAACAACGCGCCATCCTCGTGCGGCACGGCAAATACCGCGCCGATGGTGCCGTCGAAGGGCAGGGCGATGTCGGCGACCTTGCCGTCGTGGCCCAATCGCTGCAGCCGGCTGATGCCGCCGTCCATGATCCTCAAGTAAATGCCGTCGCGCGCACGCGCGGTGCCCTCGATGACCAGCGTCGCATGCTGCGGCACCACCACCGTGCCCTTGGCGATGCTCGGCGCGGCGGCGGACGTCTTGACGATGCGGCCGCGCGGCGAGCTTTTGTTCACGAGCAGATACAAGTCGTCACCGTCGAGCTCGAGGTCCGTGACTTCGTCATCGAAGGCCGCGAACGACACCCACTTGGCCTTGCCGGCGATGGCGTCGGTGAGCGGCGCGATGAACCATCGCCCCTCGGGTCTGACGTCGGAGAGCTCCAGGATCGCGTAGCGGGAACCCGGCGAGGTGATGATGGTGGGAGCCTGGATCTTCTCGTAGTCCACCCCCGCGACCAGACCGCGCTTCATGAGAATGGGGTCATTCTTCGGGTCGGAGCCCAACTTGTGGAAGCGGGCCTGCGCATCGAGGTAGCGCTCGGGCGTGGCAACCGCGCCGGTGAGCTGGGTGTAGAAAAATCCACTGGCGTCGTCGAGCCATTGCGGGTTCGCGCCCTCGGTGTTGGGAATGGTTTCGGGCAGGTTCTTGCCGTCGGCGACGGTGAGAATGTGCAGCAGCGAATCTTCGCTGCCATCCTTCGAAAGCCCGTAGACGACATACTTGCCGTCGGGAGAGGCGCGCCACCAGTCGAGCGACATGTGGCTCTTGGCGCTGCTCATGGCGATGGGATCGACGAGCACGCGATCGGGACCGCCGGTGCCTGGGCGCACGAAGAGCTTGAAGTTATCCGCACCCAACGGGCGCTGTTGGATGAAGGTGAGTCCGCCGGCGCGCTGCACGCGGGAGGTCGCGACCGCCTCGCCGGAGAGTTGTTCAATGCGCTTGAGGAGCGCGGCGCGGCCGGGGAGTGCGTCGATGATGGCGCGCGTATGGTCATTCTGGCCTTTCAGGTACGGCAGCCAGTCAGGATCCTTGCTGTTCTCCATCCAGCGATAGGGATCGCTGATGGTTTCGCCGAAGTAGGTGTCCTTGACCACTTCGACTCGTGCGACCGGTGCAGGGGGCACCCCGTCCTTGGCGGCGGGCGCCGCCCAGAGCTTCAATGGTAGGAGCGACAGCGATAGGGCGCCCGTGGACCCCAAGAGAAAGGAGCGGCGGTCTAGATCCATTTTCATGTTGGTTACTCTTGAAATATCGATGGATACCTTTAAGGCCGTGCCGCCAGGATTTGGTCGAGACGGGCCGGTTCGGCGGTATCGCGCTCTAGGTGGGGATAGCGCAGTCCGTCGTGATAGTCCAGGTTCGCAACCATGTAGCGATCGCCGATCTTGACGATCAGCTGGATCGGGTCCGGCCGGCTGTGCGCGGCGCGGATGGCGTCCTTGAGCACATCGGCGTCGTAGGCAATGCCGTTGATGGCGAGAATTTGCGCGCCTTCGGTGAGCTTCGCCTTGAAAGCAGGACTGTCCCAGATGACCTGGGAGAGCGTGCCGTCTTTGCCGCTTTCCTTGCCGTCGATCTCGATGCCGATGGAGTTGAGCAGGTCGATGCGCTTGCGCTGATCCTCGGTGATCGATTGATAGTCGCTCGGCGTGTCGGTATACACGAGCTTGTAGCCGCCGCGATGAAAGCCATCCTCCGGCACCGGTTTGCCGATGCCGTCCAGGCGCTGGCGTAGAAAGGCCGACCAGTCATTGGGCTCAACGGCATTCAGTGCCTTCACGATGTCGTCAAAGGTATAGGTGACGACAGCGAAGCTGCCGTCATTGATGCCGAAGAAGGCGTGCGCAAAATCATCCAGCGATCGGGCGCCTTTGGAGTGTTCACGTATCCAGGTGTCGACATCGAGCCAGACGAGCGCAGCTTCGGAGTAGTAGTCCTCGAAGCGTTGCCAGTCGAGCCAGGACTGGGGCCGGCGTGGATTGATGATTTCATCGTTGGTCGTGTCCTGCAGCGGACGCCATTGACGGCCCTTTTGAACCTCGTAATGCGCGGCGGTGATGGCGAGCTGATCGAGGGCCTGTTGACGCGTGCGCAGCCCTGAGCGCGCAGCGAGCACCTGACCCCAGTACTCGGTTTGTCCTTCATAGACCCAGAGCAGGCTGTCCTGCATGGGAACGTTGTAGTTCGGAGTCCACAGATCGGCCGGACGTCGGAATTTTCCATTCCACGAGTGCGTAAACTCGTGCGGCAGCAAGTCCCTGGCGAATGCTTCCTTGTCCCACTTGGTGAAGGACTCAGGGTCCGTGCCGTCCTCGCTCGATTGATGATGCTCGAGCCCGTTCTGTTGAATCTGATCGCTCAACGAGTACAAGAAATCATAGTGGCTGTAGTGATGCGAACCGTAGAGCTTGTAGGCCTGCCGCACCAGGCTGCGGTACGCCTCGAGATGTTCGGGTTTCATAACCAGGAACTCGGGCCGGTCGGCAAACAGGTCCATGTGCACGGGAACCGCGGCACCGGGATCTAGATCGAGCTTGGAGGCGTAGCGTCCCGCGTACAAAGGACTATCGATGAGCGTTTCCAGCGGGGTGCGCTTGAAGTTCGTGACCGCATGGTCGGCCGAGGCGGTTTCCAAGGCAGAGGCGAACTGCCAATCGGCGGGCAGCGTGAGCTGCACCTGGACCGGGATTTGCCGCGTGAAGTAGCCGGCGGGATAGAGCACCAGTTCGTTCCATTCGATCAGCATGAGGTCACGGCTCATCTCCAGCGCGCCGACCTTGGGACTCGTGGGCGAGAGATAGTCGAAATCGATGTCGATGGAGCGGGTGCCGGGCTTCAAGTTCAAGCGAAACGCGAAGACCTCGACCGGGTCGCGCTTCCAGGTGATGGGTGCGCCGTTGGCGCTGATGCGGATGCCCGCAATCCGATCAATCGTACCCTCGGGCGCATGGGTGCCGGGCAGCCATTTCGGATACAGCAGCACCGTGTCGGAGTTCACGCCGCTCAAGGTTTCATGAACGCGCACCACGCGACGGCCGGTATCGCTGGCATCGACCTTCAGCTGAATCTCGCCGGCGTACGCACGATCCTTGGGTGCGGCGATGGGCGTGATGGGCGCGGTCGCGCTTGGGCCGGCGGTCTCGGGGGCGGCCTGAACGGCGGCGCCAAAGGGACTTAAAGCGGCGCAAAGGGCGATTTGGAGGGCAACGGTTCTCATGAGATCCTCTTTTTTGAATTCGGCGTGCATCATAGCAATCAAATTTCAGGCGGGAGTAGTGCTAAATGGATCGTATAGTCATTCGGGTTACGCTGGCGCGACTTTGCGTGGTGTCCCTGACCGCGTTGGCCGGCACTGCCGTCTGCGCCGCGGTTGCAGCGAGCAATCCCGCCGCTCCGCAGTTCGGTAGCTTCGGCATCGATCTCGCCGCTCAGGATAAGTCGGTCAAGCCGGGGGACGACTTCTACCGTTATGTGAACGGACGATGGCTCGCCACGGAAAAAATTCCCCCCGATCAAAGCACTTGGGGCCCCCTGGAGGCGCTGGAAGTACAAGCGGAATTGGACGTCAAGGCGATAATCGCGGCGAGTGCAGCCGCGCATGGGGCAGCCGGCACGAACGAGCAGAAAATCGGCGATTTCTACAGCGCGTTCCTGGACCGGGAAAAAATTGACAGACTGGGACTGACGCCGGCGAGGCCAGCGCTCGATGCAATCGCGGCGCTCAAGACTCATGAGCAAGTCGCGGCGCTAATCGCCGATCCGCGCTTCCCCCTGGATGGGCCCATTGCCTACGGCATCACGCTCGATCAGAAAAACCCCGATCGCTACATCGTGACTATTGGACAGTCGGGCTTGAATTTGCCGGACCGGGAGTACTACTTGAAGGCCGATCCGCAGTTTGCCGAGATCCGCGCAAAGTTTCTTGTCCACGTGGAAAATATGCTGGCGCTGGCGGGGCACACCGAGGCGAAGCGCGAGGCCAAGCAGATTCTTGACCTGGAGACCAAGATCGCGAAGCTGCACTGGGAGGTGGCGAAGCGCCGCGACCGCGACCTGACTTACAACCCGATGAGCGTCGGCTCGCTGGAAAAGGACGCCGCGGCGTATCCGTGGGCCGCCGCTTTTCGATCATCGGGTTTTTCGGGACTCAAAGACGTGGTGGTCACCGAATGGAGCGCAGTACCGGCCCTGGCAAAACTGTTCACTGATACGCCGGTGGCGTCATGGAAGATCTATCTTGACTATCAGTTCTTGACGAGCGAGGCCTCGGTGCTGCCGAAGGCGTTCGACGTTGAGAATTTTGATTTCTACGGCCGTGTGCTCGAGGGACAGCCGCAGCAGCGCGAGCGATGGAAGCGCGCCGTGCAAGCCGCCAACGTCGCGCTGGGCGAGGCCATCGGCAAGATCTACGTCGAGAAGAAATTTCCGCCTGCCTCGAAGCAGGCCATGGAGACACTGGTCGAGAACTTGCGCAAAGGCTATGCGCAACACATCGCCAACGTGCCGTGGATGACGGCCGAAACCAAGAAAGTGGCGCTGGAGAAGCTCGCGGCCTTTCGTCCGAAGATCGGCTATCCCAGTAAATGGCGCGACTATTCGAAGCTCGAGGTCAAGGCGGGCGATGCCTTCGGCAACCACGAGCGCGCGGCAGTGTTTGAATGGAACCGGCAGCTGCGCCGTTTGAATCAACCCACCGATCGCGACGAATGGGGCATGACGCCTCAGACCATCAATGCCTATTACAACCCGGTGTTCAACGAGGTGGTTTTCCCGGCTGCGATCCTGCAGCCGCCGGTCTTCGATCCCAATGCTTCTGCGGCGGTGAACTACGGCGCGATCGGCGCCGTGATCGGACACGAGATGGGACATGGATTCGACGATCAGGGAGCGAAGTCGGACGCCAAGGGAGTTTTGCGGACCTGGTGGAAGCCTGAAGACGTGAGCGCGTTCCAAAAGCACACCGAGGGCTTGGTCGACCAATACTCGATGTTCGAGCCTTTGAAGGGATTGCATTTGAATGGACGTCTGACCTTGGGGGAAAACATCGGCGACTTGGGGGGAGTGACCATCGCGCACGATGCGTATCTGATTTCGCTGCATGGATCACCGGCGCCGAGCACGGACGGCTATACCGCCGACCAACAATTTTTCATGGGATGGGCGCAGGTGTGGCGCACGCTGGATCGCGACGAAGCCCTGCGCAATCAGGTGATGACGGATCCGCACAGTCCGGGCGAATACCGGATCAACGGCGTCGTGCGCAACATCGATGCGTGGTACACGGCGTTCCACGTGCAGCCCACCGACAAGCTGTATTTGGCGCCTGAGAAGCGAGTGCGTATCTGGTAGCAAGCCAGATAACCCTTCAAGGGCCGGTAAAAGCGCATGCCTGAACTGCCGGACATCGCTGCCTACCTGGGCGCGCTCAATGAGCGGATTGTGGGCGAGCCGCTGGAGCGGGTGCGGATCGGCAGCGCCTTTTTATTACGCACGGCATCGCCGCCGGTTGCGGAGGCGGAAGGCCACATCGTCACGGCCCTGCGGCGGATCGGCAAGCGCATAGGCATAGGCCTCGACAACGATTTGTGGCTGGTGCTGCATTTGATGATTGCAGGCAGGCTGCACTGGCGACCGCGCGGAGCGAAGTTGGCGGGGCGCAATAGTTTGGCGGCGTTCGATTTTCCCCAGGGCTCGATGGTGCTCACCGAGGCCGGCACCAAGCGGCGCGCATCGCTGCATGTGCTCAAGGGCGAGGCTGCGCTTGCGTCGGCGGATCCGGGCGGCATCGAGGTGTTTGAGAATGATCTCGATGCGTTCCGTGCGGCCATGACGGCGGAGAACCGTACGCTGAAGCGGGCGCTGACCGACCCGCGAATCTTGAGCGGCATCGGCAATGCCTACTCGGATGAGATCTTGCATGCGGCGCAGCTGTCGCCGGTTACCCTGACATCGAAGCTGACGCCGGAAGAGTGGAGCCGCTTGTACGCAGCGACTCGCGAGACCCTGAGTCTGTGGATTGAACGGCTGGGCGCCGAGGCCGCGAAGGCGTTTCCGGAAAAGGTGACGGCATTTCGCAAAGACATGGCGGTGCATGGCCGGTATGGGCAGCCGTGCCCGCGCTGCGGTGAACCGGTGCAGCGCATCCGCTATGCCGACAATGAAACCAACTACTGTGCGAAGTGCCAGACTGGCGGCAGGGTGCTCGCCGATCGGGCGCTCTCAAAGCTGTTGGGGGCCGATTGGCCGCGCACGCTGGATGAACTGGAGGCGCTCAAGCGGCGCTGACGAGTCAAGGCTTGCCGAGATCCGAGGAGGAGCGAGTCTTGCGTTATTGTCGTTCTCATTCAGAATTGAGCGCCTGAAGCCTTTAGGGAGAAAGATCATGCCGCGTAAGTTATGGGTATCCCTTGCTTGGATGGCCCTTGCCGCGGCGCCGCCGTCGGCTTTGTGGGCGGCAGACCTTCAGATCGAGCACGTCACCATCGTCTCTCCCGAGCGAGGCAGCCCGATGCGTGACGCTCGGGTGCGAGTGCACGGCGGGCGCATCGTTTCGATCTCGAAAGCTGGGGCCAAAGCTTCCGCGCCAACCAAGGGCATGGCAACCATCGATGGCACAGGCCTGTTTTTGACTCCCGGCTTGATCGACAGTCACGTGCACTTGGGCGCGGTCCCTGGCATGACGCCTGAGCAGGAAGCAGCGCATCCCGACATCGTCAAAGCCGCGCAGGATCAATTTCCGCGCAGCTACCTGCTGTCCGGCTTCACGTCGCTGATCGATCTGATCTCGACGCCGCAGGATATGGCGCGCTGGAAAGGCCACGACACGGTTCCGGACACCTACTTCTGCGGCGGCGCTGCACTGATGGACGGCTACCCGATGAACTATGTGCCGATGCCGCAGCGCTATCAGGCTGCGCCCTATATGTTGATCGAGTCCGGTAGCCAGGCGCCCGCGGGAATTGATCCGGCCCTGCACACGCCGCAGGCCGTGATCTCGAGAATGAAGGCCGATGGCGCGATCTGCGTTAAGACGTTCTTTGAGCACGGTTTCGGCGGGGTCACGGATCTGCCGGTGCCGAAGCTCGAAACGATCCGCGCCCTGGTGAAAGCCGCGCATGCGGCTGGAATGCCCGTGCTGATGCACGCCAATTCCGAGGAAGCTCAGAAATTCGGGCTCGATGCGGGCGTTGATGTGCTGGCGCATGGATTATGGAATTGGGGCGACGAGCAATCCAGGAGCAGCGAACTGACGCCGGGCATCAAAAAGCTCTTGGACGAGGAGATCGCGCACAACATTGGCTGGCAGCCGACAATGCAGGTCCTTCATGGCCTCACCGACCTCTTCAGCACGTCCTTTCTCTCCGATCCGCAACTCGCGCGCGTTTCGCCGCCGAATCTCATTGATTGGTATCGCTCGCCCGAGGGTCGGTGGTTTCGTGCGGAGCTGTCGATGGATACGGAGGGGCCCGACCATAGCCCCAGCGATATTGAGCGCGGCGTCAACCAGAGATTTTTCACGGTCATCGATCGCGGCAAGCAGACGACGGCATATATGATCGCGCGAGGCGGCCGCATATTGTTCGGTTCCGATACGCCGAGCGCGCCGACTTACGCCAATCCGCCGGGACTCAATGAGTGGCTTGAGATGCATCGGCTCAGGGAGGCCGGCGAAACGGCGGCGCAGATCTTCAAGTCCGCCACGTTGACAAATGCACGGGCACTGAAACTGGATCGGGACATCGGCACCGTGCAGGTGGGAAAGCGTGCCAATTTGTTGCTCCTGCAACAGGATCCGACGCAGACCATCGAGGCCTACGCCGGAATCGTGAAAGTGATCCTCAACGGCCGGGTATTGGACCCCAAGGAACTGGCGGCGAATACGGCGCACTGAATTCGCATGCGCGCGCAGTCATCGGTTTACCAACCGATACCGTAGTCCTCGCCGTGATTGCTCGAGCCGCCCCACATCGTGCCGTGCGCGCTGTCGAGCTCGATCGCGTTGATCGGGCCTGAACTGCGTTCTTCGAAGTCGAGCTTGTAGCCCATGCGCACGAGTTGCTGGCGCACCCACGCCGGAGTCGCCGTGTTCACCGTGAGGCGGCCGGGGATGGACTCGTGGGCGCCGAAGGAGTCGCGCAACTGGTAGCTGGTGATGTTGGCGGCCTCGGTGGCTTCCTGCGGCGTCATGCCGAACTCGACCACGTTCAGGAAGAACTGCAGCAGGTTTTGATCCTGGGTGTCGCCGCCTTGTACGGAGAAGACGAGAAACGGTTTGCCGTCCTTCAAAGCCAGCGTCGGAGTGAGGGTGGCACGAGGGCGCTTGCCGGGCTGCAGCACATTGAAGGGGTTCTCGGACGCATCGAGTACGAAACTCTGCATGCGCTGGCTCAAGCCCACGCCGGTGTGCCCCGCGATCACGGCGGGAGTCCAGCCGCCGCTGGGCGTGACCGACACGGCCCAACCCTTTTCATCCGTGGCTTCGACGCTGGTCGTGCCCAGCCGGAACGTGCGGTCGTACTCGACGAGCGCCGTCGGACTCCACTCCGCTTTGGCAGATGCGTTGGAAGGCATCTTGCTGTGCCACTTCTCGAGAGTGGCCGTGAAGGGATTCTTGCCGCCCTGGTACGGGTACGGATCGCCCGGGCGGATGTCCGGATCGTTGTGGTCGGATTGAACCAGCTTCGCGCGCTCCCGCGCATAGTCCTTCGACAGCAGTCCTTTAATCGGCGACTCCGGCGGAAAGTAGGGGTCGCCGTAGTAGAAGTCGCGGTCCGCAAAGGAAAGGCTCATGGCTTGATACAGCGTGTGGATATAGCGGGCGCTGTCGTAGCCCATCGACTTCAGATCGAAGTTCTCGAGGATATTCAGGGCCTGGAGCAGCACCGGGCCTTGCACCCAGGTAGTCAGTTTATAAACCTCGATGCCCTTGTAGTTGGTGTGCACCGGCTCTTCAATGTGCACCTTCCAGTTGGCCAGGTCCTCCATGGTGAATAGGCCGCCCTGCTCACGCGTACCGCGCACCAGTTCCTGCGCGATATCGCCTTTGTAGAAGCGATCGTATGCGGCGTAGATGGCGGCCTTGCGGTCCTTGCCCGCTTTTCGGGCCTTGTGCTCCGCGTCCACCAGTTTGCGCAACGTCGCGGCGAGTTCGGGTTGATGAAAAATCTCGCCGGGCTGCGGTCCCTCACGCGCCTCGCCCGGGTGGATGAGGATGGTGTGCTTGGAGTAGGGCCACTGCGCGATCTTGTCCTTGTAGTGCTCGATGGTGTTGGAGAGCTCCGCCTCGATCGGATAGCCGTCCGCCATTTGAATCGCGGGGGCCAGCACTTCGGCGAGGCTCATGGTGCCGTACTCGGCGAGCATGGTCATGAGACCGCCCGGTGTTCCGGGGGTTACCGCGGCGAGCGGGCCGAACTCGGGCGGATAGTTCATGCCCTTCTTGTGAAAGAATTCCGGTGTCGCACCGGTGGGCGCGACGCCGAGTGCGTTGATGCCGATGACCTTGCCCGTGTTCGGGTTGTAGATCAGCGCCTGGGTTTCGCCGCCCCAGGAGAGCGTGTCCCACATGGTGGAGGTCGCGGCAATCATGGCGCATGCGGCGTCCACCGCGTTGCCGCCTTTCTGAAAGATCATCGACCCGGCCGTGGCCGCCAGCGGCTTGCCGGTAACCGCCATCCAGTGCTGCGCGTGAAGGGCAGGCTTTTGCGTTTTTCCTTCAGCGGCCTGCATGGAACCGACCATGATCGCCGCAGTGCAGAGAAACAGTGTCAGCCGACTAGCGCCAATTCTCATTCTTTCATCCCTCTGATCGTGGAGTTGCATGGGGGACCAAAGGATACGGCAGACAAAGCCTGCGCGCACATCAGGGATTAGCTGCTGTTACGCCCAAGCCACGACTGCGGCCGTCGTCGCGCCGGGCTTTTCCGCCTAGTAGGAGTCGTCGTTGACAAAGCCTATTTTCTTGAGGCCGCGGCGCTGCAAATCCGCCAAGATTTGGGCCACGACTTCGTAGTTGGCGAATTTATCGACGCCGATGTGCACTTCCGGCTGGGGCGATTTCTGTGCTTCGGAGCTGATATAGCCTTGCAGGGTCGCGCGGTCGACCGGCACCTTGTTCCACAACAGCGTGCCGTCGAAGTCGATTTGCAAATTGATCACTTCCGGCGGCTTCTGCGGTTCAGTGGGCTGCGCCAAGGGATTGTCTATCTTGATGGCGTCCGTCTGGTTGGGAAGCGTGATCATGAAGATGATCAAGAGCACCAACATCACGTCGATCAACGGGGTCATGTTGATGTCGGAATAGGCCTGCCCCGCGTTGCCTGTCGTCATGGCCATGCTGCTCTCCTTGTTGACTTCATCTTATACCCTATGTAGACTTACTACCATGGGTAAAAAAGAAGCCACTGTCCGGATGTCGCTGCAGACGCTTCGGGTCCTCGAAGCGTTCTTGGAAAACCCAACGGAGCAGTTGGCCGGGGCAGAAGTGCACCAACGCTGCGGCATTGCTTCGGGGACCTTGTATCCCATCCTGCTGCGGCTCGAATCTGCGGGTTGGTTCGTCAGCCAGTGGGAATCGATTGATCCTTCAATCGCAGGGCGACCGCGCCGTCGCCTGTATCGACTGACTTCAACTGGCTTGAGACGAGCCAGTGAAGTATTCGCAAGCTTTAATCGAGGAGTACTCGCATGAGCCAGCGTAACGAGCGATCGAGCCAGCCCGAGTTCAACGGAGTGACTCATTGGCTGATTCACCACGCCGCGCACCGAGCGCCAGACTCCTTATCCGAAAGGCTCGAAGAGGAATGGCTCGCGGATTTGGAGTCTCGATCCTTAGGCTGGTCGAGACTGCGCTTCGCGGCGGGCTGCTGTTGGGCGAGTCTGGTGATCGTTCAGGAGTTCGCGCGAAATCGCGTGCCGGCAACCAGTGCGTCCGTTTCATCAGGCGGCGTGGTCACGCTCACCGATCGAAACTTCAGTTACTTCTCGCTTCGCTCAGCCACGCTATTCTTGATTGCAGGACTGCATGCCGCGCTCTTCTACGGAATGATCACGACCCTGTCGCATACGCGCGGATCAAAGCCTCCGCCCCCCTTGGTAAACCAAGTAGTGAAGCCGATACCGCGCGTGATCGAACCGCTGCCGCAGTCAGCAATTGAAAAATGGATCATCACCGTGCCGCCGCTCGATCCAGCGGCTCCGCCGCTGCCGCCGATAGCGAGCGACGTGCAGGCCGACAACGACGTAAAGCCGGTTGTGCACGATGTACTGCCGCCACCCCCCGATACGACGGTGACTCACATCGTGTCGCGCGTGACTGGGGCCCCCGGCGCGGGTTTTCCAGAAACCAGTGACTACTATCCGACGCAGTCGATTCGCGGGGAAGAACAGGGAATCTCAACCGTGAGCGTCTGCGTCGATCCACGAGGCCGCCTCACCTCCGTGCCGACCCTCGAGAAAAGCAGTGGATTTGCGCGACTCAATGAAGCGGCGCTTAAGTTGGCGCGTGCCGGCTCCGGGCACTATAAGGCCAGCACTGAGGACGGTCAGCCCGTTAACTCTTGTTATCCCTTCGGCATTCGGTTTCAGCTGAAGAGATAGCGCACTATCCGCTTTTGCGGTGGGCCTGAAAGCTGCCACGCTCGTTCTCCATGCCGCGAAATTCCACGAACGAGGTCATCCGTTTCCAAAGAAAGTCGCCGTATTCGAATGGCACGAACCGATCTGGCGGGTCGATGGGTAGCGGTGCGATGGTGGCGTCGGCGCGAGCCTCATAGAAGAACGGGATCGAGTTGCGC
>DATHKV010000221.1:0-12178 GCA_035488895.1 Steroidobacteraceae bacterium | reverse complement strand
CTTCAGCGCGCTCTTGAGCGGCGCGAAGTATGTGGCCGATCCTGAATCAAAGCTGCCGGCGATCACCTATTGGCTGCTCGGCAGCCTGAACGGCGCATCGGTGAACAGCTTGAAGATGGCGCTGCCGCCGATCATCGTGGGCTGCCTTGGCCTCATGTGCCTGCGCTGGATGATCAATGTACTCACGATGGGAGATGAGGAAGCCCGTTCGCTCGGTGTGCGCACCGAATGGCTCAAGGGCGGCATCATCGTCTTCACGACCTTGATCACCGCAGCGGCGGTCTCCGTTTGCGGAATCGTCGGTTGGGTGGGGTTGGTGATTCCGCACATCGGCCGCATGCTGGTCGGGCCGGATCATCGAGCCCTGTTGCCTGCGACCATGAGCATCGGCGCCACCTATCTGCTGTGCATCGACGACATCGCCCGGACCGCAACGGCCTCGGAAATTCCGCTTGGCATTCTGACCGCGATGATCGGCGCGCCGTTTTTTGCGGTACTGCTGCGCAAAACCCGAGGCGCGTGGCAATGAGTGCGCCGCTCATCGAGGTTCGCGGCGGGAGTTTTCGTTACGGCGAACATGTGGTGTTCAGCGCGGTCGACTTGGATGTGCACGCGGGTGAGGTGCTGACCATTCTGGGTCCCAACGGCTGCGGCAAGAGCACGCTGCTGCGCTGCATTGGCGGGGCGTTGGCGCTCGATCGGGGCAGCGTACGGCTCGGCAACGTGGATCTGTCCAGCCTCGATGTGCGCTCGCGCGCACGAAGGATCGCTTTCTTGTTTCAAGACCATGCGCCGTCATTCCCGTTTCCCGTGCTCGACGTCGTGAGCATGGGGCGCACGCCGCACTTGAGCGCCTTTGGTGCCCCCTCGGCCAAAGACATGGCCTTAGCCGAGGAGGCGCTCGAGCAGGTGGGCATGTCGCATCTCAAGACGCGGCCCTATACGGAGTTGAGCGGCGGGGAGCGACAGCTGGTACTGCTGGCGCGCACTCTGGTGCAGCAACCCGCGGTCATCTTGCTCGATGAGCCTACCGCGCATCTGGATTTCAAGAATCAAGTGTGCTCGCTGCAGCGGATCGGCGCCCTGGCCGGGCAGGGCGTTGCCCTGATCATGACCTCGCACGACCCCAATCATGCGTTCTTGTTTCCCGGTCGCGCGGCACTGATGCAGCCGGGCGGCTCCCTGGCCGTCGGGGCCGCCGCCGAAGTGCTCACCGATGCCTCGCTCTCAACGGCCTACGGCATCGGCGTCGCGGTCCTGTCGCTGCCGGCACACGCTTCGCGCCGCGAAGAGTTCAAATTCTGCACCCCCTGGTACAATTAGCCCCGAGAATTAGGGCGATCAACGGGGCGGTGGATGCGGAACACCAAAGTTGCAATGAAGGCCGAGTCTGCCCTCGGCGTGCACTTGCGGTATGCGTTCGAGGCCGGGGAGCAGCGCGGCGCCACGCTCGGCAATCCGCTCTTTGATCTGCTCACGGCAGTCCTGGAACTCGGCTCGATCCGTCATGCGGCGCAGTCAATGGGGCGCTCGTACCGCTACGTTTGGGGCTCGCTGCGCAAGTGGGAACAAATGCTGGGTGAGCCGCTCATCATCTGGTCGCAAGGGCAACGTGCTCGGCCGACGCAGTTTGCCGAACGGTTGCTTTGGGCTGAACGGCGCGCACGCACCCGCATTCAGCCGCATATCGAAGCCTTGCGCTCCGACCTCTCTCGCGTCGTCGCCGAAGCCCGGGATCCTCGCCATCAACTGCTCACGGTCCAAGCCAGCCACGACATGGCACTCTCCGTCCTGCAGCAGCACGTCGCGGACACCGCGGATCTTCACTTGGATATTCGTTTCCAGGGCAGTGAGGATGCCTTGCGCGGTTTGAGCGACCGGCAATGCCTTGTGGCGGGCTTTCATGTGCCGGCATTGCGTGGGGCTGCACCCGTGTTTGCCAAGGCCTTAAAGCCCCTGCTCAAGCCGGGGCGGCATAAATTGATCGGTTGCTCGCGTCGCATGCAGGGCCTGATGGTCAGGCGCGAGCATGCCGCGCTCATTCGAACCTTCCCGGATGTGGTGCGGCACGGCTTGAGATTCGTCAACCGCCAGATCGGCTCCGGCACGCGGATGCTCATCGATCATCTCATGCACGAACATTCGTTTAATCCGAGCGACTTGCCCGGCTACGGCGGACTGACGGAGGAAACGCACGTCGCCGTGGCGCTGTGCGTGGCCAGCGGCTTGGCAGATGCGGGCGTCGGTGTCGAAGCCGCCGCACTGGAGTTCGGACTGCATTTCGCGCCTTTGGTGGAGGAGAATTATTTTCTCGCCTGCCTGAAAGGAAATCTCGGACATCCCGCGGTGCTGCGCTTGTGTGCGGCGCTGGCGGGGCACGGCTGGCGCGACATTTTGAAAAATCTACCGGGCTATCAGCCGGCCCTGGCGCCGGGCAAGGTGCTGGTGATGACGGAAGCGCTGCCGTGGTGGCCGAAGATCAAATCAAGACCGAAGCAGCGGAAGACGACTTTGGCGCCGCGCGCAACCAAAGCGGTTGCGGAGCATTTGGTATAGGAGCCTGCCCGGCTATTTGGTATGCGACCACTCGGCGTTCGCGGTGAAGCGCTGCGGACTCGAGTACACGTTGCAATGTTTCTCCCGCAAAAATCCCACCAGCGTAAGACCCGAGGCCACGGCGAGATTGACCGCGAGGCTTGACGGCGCGCCGATGGCGGCGAGCACGCCGACACCCGTGCGCAGCGCCTTTTGGGTTAGCTCAAAACTCGCGCGGCCGCTCAAGAGAATGATGTGCTCGTTGAGCGGTAAACGCCCGGCCATCAGCGTCTCCCCGACCAGCTTGTCGAAGGCGTTGTGGCGCCCGACGTCTTCCGCCACGGTGATGAGATTGCCGGAAAAATCAAATAGCGCCGCAGCGTGAATGCCGCCGGTATCGCCGAAGCGGGACTGAGCCGCGCGCATGCGCTCGGGCAGGCTGAACAGCAGCGACAGTTCGATTGCACCGGTTGGAGCGATGCGAGTCGCCGCCGCGCGCGCAATGGCGGCGTCGAGTCCCGTGGTGCCGCACACGCCGCAGCTCGAGCCGGCCGAAAAACGCCGCGTTGCGGTCTGCATTTCCATGTGCACATCGGGGCGCAGGCGCACATTGACGACGTTGGGCCGGCGGGTGCTCGATTCCACGGCGTCTATGTCGCTCGGATGATTGACGAGGCCCTCGCCATACAGCAAGCCCACCGCCAGATTCTCATCGTCGCCCGGCGTTCTCATGGTCGTGCCGAACGAAACCGGCTCGAGCCCCAAGGCGGGGTGATGCAGCATGTACTCGAGCGGCGCCTCGACCGCGACGCGATCGTCCTTGTCGGCATGTGCGTCAACGCTTGCGCGAACGATGTGTACCTTCATGGTGCCGCTCATCACGGGCGGCTCCTGCCCGGAAGGGTCCTTGCCGGGCGCGATGAATTCGGCGGTGCTCACGCGCCCATCTTACCGCTGTTGGCTTTTGTTGGCTGCGAAACCGTTAAGAAACAGTGTGTTAGAATTGTTGCACGACGCTCTCCGCGGGTTTCCATGATCAAACTTTTGTCACGCCTGCCTTGGGCCGCGCTATACGCGTTTTCCGCGTTTCTTTACTTTCTTGCCTACTTTGTCGTGCGCCACCGCGAGCACGTCATACGCGAGCAAATCGAAAAGGTCTTTCCCACGCTCAGTCCGGCTGAGCGCAAGGCCATTCACAAGCAATTCTTGAAGAATTTTTGCGATGTGTTGGTCGAGCTGTTGAAGTCCGTGTCGATGACCGGCGAGGATATGAGCCGCCGCATGCGCGTGCTCAATGGCGAATTGGCGCGGCAGTACCTTGATGCCGGTCAATCCATCATGTTCATGACCTCGCATCTCGGCAACTGGGAGTGGCTGCTGCATGGCGTGACCTTGCAGCTGGGTTATCCCGTAGATGCGGCCTACAAGCCCTTGCACGATGCCTGGGCGGAACGCTTGATGCTTGAGCTGCGGTCGCGCTTTGGGGCGCGGTTGGTGCCGGCCAAGGAATTGTTGGCGGATTTCTTTCGCCGACGCGGTGTGGTGCGCGCGGTGGGCATGAACGCAGACCAAGCGCCGGTGTCGACCGATCAGCGCTACTGGACGCAATTTCTGGGTCAAGACACCGCGTTCTACGTGGGCGCGGAACAGATCGCGCGTGCGACCCGCTGGCCGATCTTGTATGCGCATGTACGGCGCGTGCGACGCAGCTTCTACGAAGTGGAGTTTCTTCCCCTCTGGGACGGCCGCGAATCGATCGGGCCCAATCAGGTGACTGAACGCTATGCGCGCGCCTGCGAGGTCGATGTGCTCAAGAGTCCTGCCGACTGGTTGTGGTCCTACCGGCGCTGGCGCTTGAAAAGGCCGTTGTACGGCGCCGGCGCACCGTAACGTTGAATACTCAGACTGGCTCCTGGGCTATGATGCGACCGCCCGCTTAACCCCAAGCCGGAGAACGCTCATGAAACTGGACGAGAGCCCCCGCAGCGATAACGTCGAGGATCAGCGCGGTTCAGGGTTCGGGCGGCGCGGCGCCGGCATCGGCATCGGCACCATCGTCATCGTGGTGATCGGCTATTTCATGGGCATCGACCCCTCGACGCTGCTCAGCCTGCTGAACGGCGACCCGCAATCGGTCACGGCGCCCGCCCAAGCGCCGACGGCGGCCGACCCCAACGATCCGCAGGTGGATTTCGTGCGCGCGATTCTGGGCGACACCGAGGCTGTGTGGGGCGCCTATTTTCAAACCATGGGCAAGGTCTACACGCGGCCCAAGTTGGTACTCTTCAGCGGACAGGTCGGGTCGGCGTGCGGTTTCGCGAGTTCGGCGGCGGGTCCGTTTTACTGTCCCGGCGATCAAAAGGTCTATATCGATTTGTCTTTCTACCAGCAGCTGGCCACGCAATTCGGCGCGCCCGGAGATTTCGCGCGCGCCTACGTGATTGCGCACGAAGTCGGACATCACGTGCAAAATCTCACAGGGATCAGCGACAGCGCGGCGCAGGCGGAACGCCGTGCCGGGCGCGTCGGCGCAAATCAGGTGTCCGTGCGGGTTGAACTGCAGGCGGACTGCTACGCCGGAGTGTGGGCCCAACAAGCCAATCGGGCACGCAAAATCCTCGAGCCAGGCGACCTGCAGCAGGGTCTGGCAGCAGCCTCATCGGTGGGCGATGACACCTTGCAAAGGCGCTCGCAGGGCACCGTCGTGCCCGACAGCTTTACGCATGGCAGCTCCGCCCAGCGCGTGCGTTGGTTTCGCCGCGGCTTCGACTCCGGGAAAATCGACAATTGCGATACGTTCAGCGCGGGGGAGTCGCTTTGAGTTTGGTCTCCAAATGCTTCGCGAGCTGGGCGATGGTGGGGTAGTCGAACAGCTCGGTCAGATCGATCAGCCCCGGGAAATCGCGGTCCACGCTTTCGTGGATCTCGATGAGCTTCAGCGAGCTCGCGCCGATCTCGAACAGATTGTCGTTCAAGTCGATTCTCTTTCCCGGCAGGGCGGCCTCGCAGAGCGCCTGAAGACGCGATTCCAAGCCTGCACCCACTTCGCGCTCCGGTCCGCCCCGCGCCTCGCGCAGCGCCTTGAGTTCGCCGAGTTCGGCATCGAATTCGCCGTCCAAGTACGCCTGTTCGAGCAAGTGGCGCTGCACCTTGCCGCTGGTGGTTTTCGGAATGCGCTTGGTCGGAATCACTTGCGCGACTTCCAGTCCGGTGTGCTCATTGATGAGCCGGCTGACGGCGTTTGCGGTCGGCACGAACTCCGCCGTACTGCCCCGATGGAGTACGAACAAGACCAGTTCCTCGCCCTGGGAACCCGGCGTGGCGACACCGGCGGCAACGACCTTGTTCAGATCGAGTCCCGGAGCGCGCTGCGCGATGTTTTCCAGATCGTAGGGATAGTAGTTTTGACCGTTGACGAAGATGATTTCCTTGGCGCGCCCGACGATGTAGAGGGCAGCCTCGTGGATCACGCCCAGATCGCCGGTATCGACCCAGCCGTCGGCGTCGATGGCGGCGGCGGTTGCCTCGGGATCGCCGTAGTAGCCCCGCGTGACGCTGGGGCCGCGAATCAAGATGTGCCCGACCGTCTCGTCAGCCAGTGCGGCGCGCGCATCGTCCGCAATGAGCAGCTCCGTGTTGGGCACAATGTGGCCGACGCACATCACCTCGAGCGCGTCGCGCGCTTCGGGTGGATTCAGCTCGATCGGCGAGCCCACCCTCAAACGGTGACGATTGGCGCGGATCCAGCGCAGATCAGCGCCCAGGCGCGGAAAGGTCACGGCGAGGCAGGCTTCGGCCAGTCCGTACACGGGATACATGGCGTGTCGCTTGAGACCCGTGTACGCGAGGGTATTCAAGAACTCATTGCACAGCGACACCGAAATCGGCTCGGCGCCGTTGTAGATGGAGCGGATCGAGGATAAATCGGTATTTTCCAGGCGACGCTCGCCCAAGACCTTTAAAAAATGCCGATACCCGAAATTCGGCGAGCAGGTGATCGTGACGCGTTTTTTCGCGGCCGTCTGCAGCCACAAAAGCGGCCGGCGCACGAACAATTCGGTCGGCATGAGATTGACGTGCACGCGGTTGGCGAATTGCATCAGGAAAAAACCGATCAGGCCCATGTCGTGCGTGAGCGGCATCCAGCTCAAAGATACGTCCTGATCGTTGTATTTTCCGACGTCCGTCGCGCCTTGGATATTGGCCACCAAATTCCCGTGGGTCAGCATCACGCCCTTGGGCTCGCTCGTGGAGCCGGACGAGAATTGAATGAAAGCCAGATCGCTTTGGCTAGGGCGCTCGAGTTTTCCAGCCTTCGAGATGTCCGTAATCGATTCCACCAAAAAGACGCGCGCTTTGAGTTGCGCAAATAGTTCGGACTCGCCGACCTGGGCGGCTAGCAAGCCTAAGCGTTCCAAGTTCTTGGCATCGGTATAGAGCAGCGGATTACCGAGCTTGCGCGCGACCCGCAGCAGCTTGTGGCGGTGCTCATCGCTGATTCCCACGGCGAGCGGTACGGGAACGATGCCGCCGCAAATCGCCGCCCAAAAGCCGTCCATGAACTGTTCGTTGCTGTTGAGGAAGATGATCATCTTGTCGCCGCGGCGTGCCCCGGCGGCTTGCAGGTGATGCAGGATTCCGAGCGCGCGCGCGTGGACATCCTTGTAGGACACGCGCCGTTCGTTGTTCTCCCCCTCGACATACGTCACGCTGCGATCGGCGCCCCGATTGCCTTCGAGGATATCGACCAGAGTGGTGCAGGTGCTGAGTTTGCTGACATCGTTCATCGCGTTTCCACCGTCATCATGAGGTTGGACCGGGGGCGCAGATTGATTTGCGCCTCCAGTTCAATGGGTTCGTCGCTCGACCTCCCAAGGCGGAAGCGGCGCATCATGGTGCGCATGTGCACCAGCATTTCGAACATGGCGATGTTCTCGCCGATACAGTGGCGCGGCCCCACCGCAAAAGGGATATAGGCGAACTTGTGGCGTTCATTGGCATCGGCGTCGGCAAAGCGCTCCGGCCTGAATTCTTCCGCATCGCTCCAGAAGGCCGGATGTCGATGCAGCATATACGGGCTGATGAATATGTCGGTGCGCGGCGCGATGCCAAAGCCGCCGAGTTCATCGGCTTCGATGGCGCGGCGGGTAATCAGCCAGCCGGGCGGATACAGGCGCAAGGACTCCTGCAAAACCTGGTGAGTGAAGGACATCGCTTCGGCCGGGCTCAGTCCGAGGATTCCATCGGTCCCGGTCTCATCGGCCTCGGCGCGCAGCCGCTCGGCAGCCTCGGGATGGCGGCTCACCAGGTACCAGGTCCAGGTCAGCGCGGCGGCGGTGGTTTCGTGGCCCGCGACAATCAGCGTCAGCACCTCGTCAATCAGTTCCTTGTCGGACATGGGCTCGTCGCTTTCCCGATCGCGGGTCAGCATGAACATGCTCAAGAAATCGAAATGCTGTTCCGGGGCATCGCGCCGCTGCCGGATCAACTCACCAACCAAGCGCCCCAGCGAACGAAATTGGAACGCGAACTTCAAGTCGCGATTGGATTGTTTGGCGACCACCTCGAAGGGATTGACGCCCATCTGCCGCGCCAATTTTTCCAGGTCGCTGCCGAAGATCGACTTGAGCACAATTTCCAGCGTCAACTCGCTGGTATCGCTCGAAATGTTCACCGGCTCGCCGCGCGCGGAGGCGGCCGCCCAGCGCTCGGCGTAGCGTTCGTTGACCTCGTTGATGAGCGCGCTGAACTGGTCGATCACACGCCGATGGAACGAGGGCTGCATCATGCGCCTTTGCCGCCGCCAGAACGCGCCTTCGCTGGTCATGATGCCGTTGCCGAGCAGGATCTTGACCCGGTCCATCCCCTCACCCTTGGTGTAATTGCGGTGGTTGGTGAGCAGTACACGCTTGATGTCATCGGGATGATTGATGACGTAGTTGTACACGCCGCGGCCCGGGGCGAACACCCGGTAGAGGTCGCCGAATCGGCTGAAATAGTCCTGCAAGCGCGCCAGCGATTCATCGCTGCCGCCAAGATCGAAGCCTTCTGCCGGTCCCGGCGGAATTGCCAATGTTTGCATGCCGGCATTGTAACTTAGGCGTTGCGCAGCACGGAGCGCTTCCCGACAATACCCGCCGTGCAGAAGAAACGAGACGACGGCGGCCTTCGCAATACGATTTACGATCAGCAGACGCGTTCCGGGCGGCGCCTGACGAAAGGGCGGTTGTGGCTGTACAAAATCGCTGCGCCGATCACCCTCGCGTTGATGCGATTGGTTTGGAGCTGGAGCAAAGTCGTGCGCGTCGTCGGCGCCGAGCACATCGCCGCGGCGTTGAAGGGCGCGCCCTCGTTCATCCCGGTCTACTGGCACCAGCATGCATTGATTTGCGCAAAATATCTGTTCGAGCAGCGCTCCGCCGGCGTGAAGTTGGGAGTGTTGATCAGTCCATCCGTGGACGGTGAATTCGGTGCGATGATCATACGCAGCCTGGGCGGGGAGGTGATCCGCGGATCCTCGACCCACACCGGCGCGCGGGCGCTGCGCGATTTCTATCAGGCGCTGGTGCACGAGGGGATCTCGCCGGTGATTGCGCCGGATGGTCCGCGCGGGCCGCCGTGGAAGTTCAAGCCGGGAGCACTGTTGCTCGCGCAGCTGTCGCAACGACCGGTGGTGCCATTGAGCTTTTGCGCTTCGCGCGTCTGGAAAATCAGCTGGGATCGATTCGTGATTCCCAAGATCGCGACGCGCATCGTGATAGCGGTCGGGGAGCCGGTCTATGTGGCCAAGGGGCTCGACGCCGCCGCGCTGGAGCGATTGCAAGCTGATATGGAACAGAGGCTTAGGGAGCTGTTTGAATCGGCGCAAGCGGCGCTGGTGTGATCGGCTTAGTCCATTGGACCCTAAGAAAGGCGCCATTTACCGAAGGCCTATTAATACAATCGCTTAGCTTGTATTCCTTACAACTTGTGCGAGAATCCGCTTGTATGTCCGCCTTAGCGAATCCGAGGAACTGTGTGACGCATTCGCGTTTGGTCCCTGATTGAGTGGCAAACTATTGATCTACAAACGTTACTCTCTTGGGGCCAGTGAAGGCGCATGGCAATAGCACCAAACGATCCCCGCCATCCTGATCTGACAGCCTCGGACATATTGTCTCCGCAGACCTGGCCGAAGCGTGGTGCGCGACCCACCGTTGGCCTCGATGTGATTTGCACCAAAATTGCGGTCGATTTTCAAACGATGACCGCGGCTACGACCCTCGACACGATTATTGTCAACTTGGAGCTGCTGCGAGAAGCCACCCGAGTCGACACCGCCTTTCACATCGCAATTGATCCCGAACTTACGCTGATCGGCGAGGTACAGGTCGCCCGGGGCATGCTGGCTACAGGCAACCCCGAGCAGCTGCGCGGCTTGGCGCTCGACGAGCTGCCCTGGCTGAATTCACGATTGGCGCCGCTGCGGGTGTCCGAACTGCGCGATACCAGCGCTCCTCGTGAAGATCAGGCTGACGATGCGGCGGTGTGGAATCACCTGGGGATAGGATCGGTATTGCTCATTGGATACTCGATCAAAGGCCGCGCTGCAGGCTTGCTCGGCATTGCGAACGCACGCCCACGCGATAACTGGGACGTGCAGCTGCACCTGCTCATGAAGCTGGTGGGCTCGAGTCTTGCCACGGGCCTCGAGCGCATCGAGATCCAGCGTCATCTCGAAGACCTGGAAGAACGCAACGAGCTCGCCATCCACAGCGCCAACGATGGCTTGTGGGATTTCGACACCCTCAACAACCGCGTCTACTTGTCGCCCCGCTGGAAGGCCATGCTGGGCTACGATGAGAGCGAAGTCGGGCAGGCTCCGGACTGGCGAACCCTGGTCCACTCGGACGACATGTCGCGCGTGCAGGCCGCCATCCGCGATCACGTCGCCGGCAAGACGCCGATATTCGAGAGTTTGCATCGCATGCGCCACGCGACCGGCGAATGGCGTTGGGTCATCAGCCGGGCCAAGGCAAAGGTCGACGACAAAGGCCGGTTGCTGCGCCTGGTGGGCGTCGAGCTGGACATCACCGAGCGCAAGCTGTACGAGGAAGCGTTGTTCCGCGAAAAGGAAAGCGCGCAGATCACCCTGCAGAGCATCGGCGACGGCGTGATTACCACCGACGCCAAGGGCGTTATCGACTACGTGAATCCGGTGGCCGAGGCGCTGACCGGATGGCGGCTCGAGGACAGTCAGGGCCGTGCGATCGAGGAGATCTTCCGGGCCTTCCACGAGGAGACCTGCGAGCCTCTGGAAAATCCGCTCGCCGTCGCCATCCGCCGCACCCGTTCGATCAAGTCGGTGCGGCCCATGTTGCTCATCCGCCGCGACGGCAATGAAATCTATGTGGAGAGCACGGCCTCTCCAATCCGCGACGGCAGCGGAGCGGTCTCCGGCGGCGTGCTGGTGTTCCACGACGTCAGCGAGGCGCGCGAGCTCAACCGGCGTTTGAGCTATCACGCGAGCCACGACGTGCTGACCGGGTTGGTGAATCGACGCGAGTTCGAGAGCCGCATGGAGCGCGCGCTGAAGAGCGCCAAGGCGCGCGAGACATCGTATGCGCTGTGCGTCCTTGATCTGGATCAATTCAAAATCGTCAATGACACCTGCGGCCACAGCGCCGGAGATGCATTGCTGGGCCAGGTTGGCGCGCTGCTCAAGTCCAAGGTTCGCTGGCGCGATACGCTGGCGCGTCTCGGCGGCGATGAATTCGGCATCCTGCTCGAAAGCTGTTCGCTGGATGAGGCGATGCGCACCGCCGAGGCGCTGCGCGAGGCGGTACGGAATTTCAAATTTACCTGGGAAGAGCGCACCTTCCGGCTGGGCGCCAGCATCGGCGTCGTGCCCATCTCGGCGGACAATGCCGATGTCGCGGCGGTCTTGAGCGCGGCCGACAGCGCCTGTCAGGCCGCCAAAGAGGCCGGCCGCAATCGCGTGCACAGCTTTGAAGAGAATGACATCGATCTGATGCGCCGCCGGCGCGAGATGCAATGGGCGGCGCGCATCAACAACGCCCTCGAAGAGGGCCGCTTCGAACTGTTCCGGCAGACGATTCTGCCGCTGCAGAAGGCCGAGACCGGCGCCCACTACGAGTTGCTGCTGCGCATGCGCGATGAAGCCGGCAAGATCGTCGGCCCGGATAATTTCATGACCGCCGCAGAGCGCTACGGAATCACGCCGAGCATCGATCGCTGGGTTATCGAAAATGCCTTCCGCTGGCTGGTCTCAGAGGCTGATGAGCGCGAAAAGCTCACCATGTGCTCCATCAACCTGTCCGGCCAGAGCTTGGGAGACGACAAATTCCTGCCCTATGTCATCGATCAGTTTCACCGCAGCGGCCTGGACGCCACCAAGATTTGCTTCGAAATCACGGAGACCGCGGCCATCGCCAGTTTCTCGCAGGCAAATCGCTTCATCCAGGCGCTCAAGGAGTTGGGCTGCAAGTTCGCGCTCGATGATTTCGGCACCGGATTGTCTTCATTCGGATACCTGAAGCACTTCCCGGTCGACTACCTGAAGATCGACGGCAGCTTCGTCAAAGAGATTTTGCACGACCCCATCGATCGCGAAATGGTGCGTTCGATCAATGAAATCGGCCAT
>DATHKV010000220.1:0-6162 GCA_035488895.1 Steroidobacteraceae bacterium | reverse complement strand
GCTCTCGGACTGGGGATCCTGGGACGGCGCCTTCAACTCCATGACCGCATCGGTCTGCCGCGATTTGCTGGCCATCCTGCATGCGCACACCGATCACGTCTGCGTACCGCTGCAGGGCAGCGGCACTTTTGCGGTCGAGGCGGCGCTCGGAACGCTCGTTCCCAGGCACGGCAAGGTTCTGGTGCCGGACAATGGGGCCTATTGCAAGCGCATGGCGCGCATTCTCAAGTACCAGGGCCGCGAGGCGGTGGTGCTTGCGCTTGATGAACAGGAGCCGTCCAACCCTGAGCGGATCGATGCCGCGCTGGCCGCCGATCCCTCCATTACGCACGTGGCGCAAGTCCATTGCGAAACCGGTACGGGTATCTTGAATCCGCTGCACGAGATTGCCGCTACCGTCGCGCATCGCGGCCGCCGGCTGATCATCGATGCCATGAGCTCTTTTGGTGCGATTCCCATCGACGCCCGTACTTTGAAGTTCGACTGCTTGATCACCGCATCGGGAAAATGTCTCGAGGGAGTACCGGGAATGGGGATGGTGATCGCCCACCGCGCGGCATTGGAAGCCTCGGCGAACAACAGCGCATCGCTGGTCTTGGACTTGCTCGATCAGTGGCAGTACATGCAGAAAACCGGTCAATGGCGCTTTACGCCGCCCACGCATGTTCTCGCCGCCCTGCGCACCGCCTTGGATCAGTTCCTGGCGCAAGGCGGGCAGCCCGCCCGGTTGGCGCGTTACACCGAGAATTGCCGCGCGCTGGTTTCCGGAATGCGGGCGCTGGGCCTCGAGGCCTTCCTGCCCGATGCGCTGCAGGCACCGATCATCGTCACATTCCACGCCCCGCCCGATCCCAAGTACGACTTCGCCGAATTTTACCGGCGAGTTCGAGAGCGCGGCTTCATCTTGTATCCAGGGAAATTGACCACCGTCGAGACGTTCCGAGTCGGCTGCATCGGCGCCATCGGCCCCGGCATATTGCGCGATGCGGTGACCGCCATCGGCGATGCGCTAAGCGACATGGGAGTCCGCCGCTACGGGTGAACTGCAGCATACGTTGAAGCAAAGACACATGATGATGATTGCCTTTGGCGGCGTCATCGGCGCGGGTCTATTTGTCGGCAGCGGCGTCGTCATCAAGTCCGCAGGCCCTGCGGCGGTGGTTTCCTTTGCGATCACCGGGCTCCTGATCGTATTGGTGATGCGCATGCTCGGTGAAATGGCGGTGGCACTGCCCGCCGTCGGTTCTTTCTACGAGTATGCCCGGCTGGCGTGGAGCGATCGGCCGGCCTTGAGTGCGGCCGCGGGGTTTTTGACCGGCTGGATGTACTGGTATTTTTGGGTCATCGTGGTGGCGCTGGAAGCCGTTGCCGGCGCCGGCTTGGTGCAATTTTGGCTGCCTACCGTGCCGGCATGGCTGATCAGCCTGGCGGTACTGTTGTCCCTGACCGTCACGAATTTGGTCTCGGTAAGATCCTTCGGCGAATTCGAGTTTTGGTTCGCCTCCATCAAAGTCGCCGCAATTATCTTGTTCTTGGTGGTGGCAGGCGTGTATGTGACCGGCTTGTGGCCGGGGATCGCCCCGAGCATCGGCAATCTCACGGCGCACGGCGGATTCGCGCCCAACGGCTTGCTGCCCATCCTGACCGGAGCTGTCGCGGCCACCGGCTTCTACTTCGGCGTCGAGATCGTCGCCGTGGCGGCCGGCGAGGCAGCCGAACCTGCGAAAGCGGTGGCGCGTGCCACGAACTCGGTCATCACACGCGTACTGTTCTTCTATGTGGGCTCGATTCTCCTCGTGGTGTGTCTCGTGCCGTGGAATTCCGCACAGATTTCCACGCCCTATGTCAGTGCCTTGCATGCCATGGGGATTCCGGGTGCCGCGCATATCATGAACGCGGTCGTGCTTACCGCGGTGTTGTCGGCTCTGAATTCGGGACTGTATGCATCCTCGCGTATGCTGTTCGCGCTGACCCGACGCGGCGATGCGCCCGGCGCCCTGGCCAAGCTCGCGCGCAACGGGGTTCCGGTTCGCGCCATTCTGCTCGGCACGCTTTTCGGCTATGCCGCCGTGGTGATGTCGTACGTGTCGCCGACCACGGTGTTCGCCTTTCTGGTGAATTCCTACGGCACGGTTGCCGTGTTTGTGTATGTGTCGATCGCCATTTCGCAGTTGCGCCTGCGCGCGCGATTGGAGCGCGAGGACCCGGCTCGCTTAAGGTTGCGCATGTGGGCATACCCCTACCTTACCTATCTGGCCATCGCCGGGATGCTCGGCATCCTTCTCGCCATGGCCTTCATCCCCGATCAGCGCATCCCCCTACTCTTCGGCGTCATCAGTTTGGGATTGCTGCTGCTGGGTTTCGCCGCCCGGCGCCGTTTCGGCCTGGCGCTGAGCGTGGCTGGCTTCGCCGGCGCGCTGTCGCTGTCGGCGCCGGTCTATGCGGCGTCCCTCACCTATCGTCCGATCGCGCCGACGATGGAGAATCGAACCGTTGTCCTGACGGGCAAGGATCTGAGCATTGACCAGGTGGTCGAGGTCGCCCGCCACGGGGCAAAGGTGGCGCTGAGTGCACAGGCGCGTCAGCGTTCCGCCGATGCGCACGCACTGCTGTTGGAGGCGGCCACTGAAGGCGTGCCGGTCTACTGGTTCAATCGCGGCTCAGGGTCCGGGCGCGAAAAGCTCATTTTTACCGGAGATCCGCTGTCGCCGGAAAATCAGAAATTCCTCGCCGAGCGCCAGCTTCAGATATTTCGCCGCGGTGCGCTCGCCGGAATGGGCCCGGAAGTCAGCGACGAAGAAATCGTGCGCGCCATGCTGGTGGTGCGCGCCAATACCATGAGCTACGAGGCGGCGAGTCCGCAATTGACCCAGCGGCTGCTGGACTTGCTGAATGAACGAATCACCCCGGTGGTGCAATCGCGCGGTACGGTGGGAGAAGGTGATTTGGGCCCCTTCACCAACGTCGCCGCCACCATGGTCGGCGCCGGTTTCGCTCATTACCGCGGCGTGCGCATGCCCGCCGCGCAGGCGCTCAAGCAAGCGGCGCTCGAACCCCTGGCGCCCACGGATGCCGATGACAGCGCGCTCGAGAGCACCAATTCCTATGCCACGGGCCAGGTGGCGCTGTTGCTTTACGACTCGCGCGAAGCATTGTCCTGGGCCGATTTGATCTATGCCATCGACCTTAACGGCATGAACAGCAGCGTCTCACCCCTGTCGTCGCCCGTGCAGGCCAATCGTCCTTTCAAGTGGTTGAACTGGGATGCGTCGCGCGTGCTCGACATGCTCAAAGGCAGCTATTTGTTCGAGCTGGACGCGAAGCGGATCATTCAGGATCCGGAAAGCCTGCGCGCCTCCTCAATTCGCCAGGGGTCCGCATGGCAGGCGTGGGCACAGCTGCGTGATGTAACCCAGGTGCAGATGAACTCATCCGATCACAATCCCGCGGTACGGGTCGGCGCTTCGCCCGCCGATTCCTGGGAACTCGCGACACCGCAGCTGGCACAGTTCTACGTCAAAGGTGGTCCGCGCAATCACTACCAGCACGGCTACGTATTTTCCAATGCCAACTGGGACCCGTACCCCATGGCCAACGAAATCGAAGCCTTCACCATCGCACTCGCCAATATGGATGTGGTGGTCGCGCAGAGAATGCTGCGCTTCACCAACAAGTTCTTCACGGTGATGGGCAACTCCGCGGAGACTCCGGGCGAACCAGGACGTTTCCATCTGGCCGAGGGCAGCGAGATCGACGCCGCCTCGCTGATGCAGGAGATTCAGGGCCTGATCAATCCGGTGCCGCCGCAGGGCATGGCACTGATCCAATCGGTGGAAGATCTGCAGGGCCAGACCCGGCTCAAGGTTCAGCGCGCGCGCCAAGCCGTCGAGGACACCGTTGAACTGCTGGCCGAAGACCTATTGACGGGAACCTATTGGTTGGACATTCGAAAAACTGAAGACGCTTCCCGCCAATTTGGCGCCTCGTCCACTGCCGTCTGGAGCGCCTTTCGGGCCGTTGTGCCCGTGAGCGGCGTGAGCGCCGCGACCGCCGCTCAACCGATTCACGAAGCCGCGGCGGCATTCATTCGCTCAAACCCCGCGTCGAATTTTTATCGCGACAATGCGCGCGAGCCCGACGCGCCGCGAGTGCCCTAGGAGGCTGTGTGAGTATTCCAATCGCCAATGCGCGCATGTATTCGGTGGGCGCGCAGACCGGCGAGTTGTGGCGCGCGCTGCTCTCCGCAGTGACCGCGCAGGCCGGTTTGAATGTCGAGGTGATTGAACACGCCCCGCCCAAAAGCCTAGATGACTTGTGGCGCCGGAAGGATCTGGCCGCCGTATTCATGTGCGGGCTGCCCTACTCCCGTGCCAATCCCAGACCCACGCTCATTGCGGCGCCGGTTCCCGCTTCGGCGGAATTCGCCGGCCTTCCCGAATACTGGAGCGAGCTGGTCGTGCGCAGCGACAGCCCTTTTGGGGATCTGGAATCTACTTTCGGCGGCACGCTCTGCTTGACGGCGCCCAATTCCCAGTCCGGATATGCGGCCGCGCTGCAATATCTCATGGCATTCGATGCGGCGCGCGACGGCAAGGCCGGCGCTGGCTCGCCGCTGTATCGGGAGATTGGCCCGCCGGTGGTGACTCCCTTGGGCGCCGCGACCGCGGTCGTCGCCGGCGCAGCCGATGTGGCGCCCATCGATGCCTATGCCTACCGGCTGCTGCAAAAGCATCGCGGCGATCTCACCTCGAAGCTGCGCACGGTGGCGCGCACCGCCCGTACTCCGATACCGCCTTTGGTGGCCTCGATTGAAGGAGCGACGGGTTTGCGGACCGCGTTTACTGCGGCGCATCGAGATCCCGCGCTCCGGGTCCTGTTGGACGGCCTGGAATTATCGCACTTCGTCACGCCCGACCCCCGCGACTACGACGCGTTGCAGACCCGTTTTGAGTCGGCAACGGCTTACTGGCGCGAGCATGCATTGGCGGAAATCGTGCATCCCGCCTTCGTTGTGTAAGATCAGCTGATGTTCCGCAAGGTATTTCGTCAGGTTGATGGTCCGACCTGGATCGTGGCGCTGGTCATCTACGCCGCCTGGGGAGCGCTCATTTGGTACAACGCCGTGCTTCCCTGGTGGTTCATGATGCCGGTGGGCGCCTATCTTTTGGCCTGGCATTTTTCGCTGCAACATGAGGCCATTCACTCCTTTCGCGGTGTGCCGGCGTGGTTAAGGTTTGCGCTGGTGTTTCCACCCATTGGCCTGTGGTTTCCCTTTGCCCTGTATCGCAAGAGCCATACCACTCATCATCGCGACATTCACTTGACGGTGCCCGGCGTCGACACCGAGTCGTATTACGTGCTTCAAGCCGACTGGCAACGCATGGGTTCGTTCATGCGCGCCGTGCTCATCTTCAATCAGACGCTTGTCGGCCGATTGCTGATTGGCCCTGCCTTACGCTTATGGAGTTTGGTCTCCAAAGAATCGAAGCGCGTCGCACAGGGCGACTATAGTCATCTGCCGCATTGGACGGTACATGTCCTTGCCGTCGCGCTGCTGTTCTGGTTCATTTCCGGCGTCTGCCATTTTCCCTGGTGGCAGTACTGCTTGCTGATTGCCTACCCGGGCATGAGCTTGGGCCTCTTAAGAGCTTTCTACGAGCATCGGGCTGCCGAGGATTCTCAGCAACGTACCGCCGCGGTCGAATCGAACGTGGTCTTCGGCTTGCTTTACTTGTACAACAATTTGCATGTCGTGCATCACCTGAAGCCCACCATGCCCTGGTACGACATCCCGCGCTACTACCGCGAAAATCGCGAGTCGCTGCTCGAGCTCAATGGCCAATATGTGTTCCGCGGCTATGCGGTGTTCGTCAGGCATTTTTTGTTGACTCCCGTTTTCAGTCCCGAACATCCGCTGTTGTAAGGGACCGCAAATACGTGACGGCCAAGCCAACATCCAGAAAAACGCGCGCCATTGTCGCGACCTCCATCGGCAATATGCTCGAGTGGTATGACTTCACCGTCTACGCGCTATTTGCCGGCTACATCGCCGAGAGCTTCTTTCCCAGCGACGGACCCGATGCAAGGCTGATAAAGACTTTCCTGTTTTTTGGGTTGGGATTCGTGGTGCGGCCGTTGGGCGCCATGCTCATCGGGAATTTC
>DATHKV010000219.1:0-76296 GCA_035488895.1 Steroidobacteraceae bacterium | reverse complement strand
GGCAGATTGAAATGCGATTTGGGTTTAGCGTCCGGGATGGAGGTGTTCATAGATCACCTGCGCGAGTTCGCGCCCGAGGCCACGAATTTGAACGAAATCATCGATGCCGGCACGCAGTATTCCTTGAAGGCCGCCGAATTGCTTTAACAGCTCGCGCCGTTTGACAGGTCCCAATCCCGGGATGGTTTCCAAGATCGACTGGCTGTGACGTTTGGCGCGTTTTCGCCGATGCCCTGCGATGGCAAATCGGTGCGCTTCGTCGCGCACGCGCTGAATCAGGTGCAATGCACGTGAATCCGGCGGCAGTATAGTAGGCGTGTCCTGGCCCAACAAGAACAGCTGTTCCTGGCCTGCGCGCCGATCAACGCCTTTGGCGACGCCGATCAACGTGATACCCCCTACTCCCAGCTCTTCGAGGACCTTGGCGGCCTCTGCCAGCTGTCCCTTGCCGCCGTCGATCAGAAGCACGTCCGGCTTCACGATCTCGCCGTCGCGTACCCGCTTGTAGCGCCGCGTCAGCGCCTGGTACATGGCGGCATAATCGTCGCCCGGCTGGATTCCGCTGATGTTAAAGCGCCGATAGTCGCTCTTCAGCGGGCCTTCGACGCCGAACACGACGCAGGAGGCGACCGTGTCCGTGCCTCCCGTATGGCTGATGTCGAAGCACTCCAGCCGATTCGGCGATTCCTCCAGGTCAAAAGCCTCGCGCAGGTCCTCCAAGCTGGATTCGATTCCCGCACGGGCCAGACGCCGCATATTCAACGCCTGCTCGGCGTTGTTGTGCACCATTTCCAGCCAGCGTGCGCGGATGCCTCGAACCGAGGCAACGATGCGCACCTTGTGGGACAGGCGGTCCGCCAATGTGGCCTCAAGCAGCTGCATTTCTTCGAATTCCTGCTCCACGATGATCTCTGCCGGTGCGTCGCGCTCCAAGTAGTATTGCATGACGAACGCCGCGAGCACCTCCGGCAATTCGGCTAACGGCGCCTTCGGGAAAAACGTGGTGCTGCCCAAGCTGCGGCCTGCGCGCACGAACATGAGCGCCACGCAATACTCGCCGTTGGCGGCGGCAATCGCGATGACATCGGCATCATGGTCGGCGCCCGCCGTCACGATCTGCTGCGACTGAATGACCTTGAGTTTCGCAAGCTGGTCGCGAAGCGTTGCAGCCTCCTCAAAGTCCAATCGCTCAGCTGCCGCGTCCATTCGCCGCCCCAGATCTTCGCTGACCTCGTCGTTGCGGCCTTCCAGCACTTTGATGGCCGCATTCACATCGCGCGCATAGGCCTCCTTGGAAACGAGGCCGACGCAAGGAGCGGTGCAGCGCTGGATCTGGAATTGCAGACAGGGCCGCGAGCGATTCGCAAAGTAGGTATCGTCGCAGTTGCGGATGCGAAAGAGCTTTTGCAGCTGTTGGAGTGTATCCCGCACGGCGCCGGCCGAGGGGTAAGGCCCAAAGTATTTTCCGGGCTCCTTGCGTGATCCCCGGTAGAAGTTCAAGCGCGGGAATTCGTGCCGGGTTTCCAAATGCAGATACGGGAAACTCTTGTCGTCGCGCAGCACCACATTGAAGCGCGGACGGTGCTTCTTGATGAGGTTGTATTCGAGCAGCAGCGCTTCCGTCTCGGAATTCGTGATGGTCACTTCCATGTTCGCCGTCTTGGCAATCAGCGCCAGGACCTTCGGCTGTACATTGCTCGGCAGAAAATACGACGCGACGCGGTTCTTCAGATTGCGGGCTTTGCCGACATAAAGAATCTGCCCCTCGCCATCCAGCATCCGATACACACCCGGACGACCCGGCAGGCTGTCGACAAACACCTTGGGGTCGAAGCGCGGCGTCGATGCGGCGGACATCGGCTCGGGATTGCTCATGACTCGGCACCGCCGAAGGCCAAATCTCGTGCCTTTTCGATGATGGCCTCGAACATGGGTGTCGTCAGGCGCCGCGTCTGAGTGTTGTAGCGGCTGCAGTGATATGAATCCAGCAGCAGCCGGCCGTCACCGAGCTCGTGCTGTGCGCCATGAGCGAATCGGAATCGAGCGCTTTGCAAGTCATACGCACGCAGCACCGCCGTGTGCGCAATCGCCCCTAGTGCCAGAAAAACACGCGCGTTGAGACTTGCTTTGAGCTCCGCCCTTAGGTAAGCGTTGCACTCCTTGATCTCGGCGGGCAGCGGTTTGTTGGCCGGCGGCAGGCACTTCACGGAGTTGGTGATCCGTGCATCGATCAGCTTGAGTCCGTCGCCCGCGGCGAGCGATTCAGGTGCCGAGGCTAGACCGAATTTATACAGGGTGCGGTAAAGCAGGATGCCGGCATGGTCGCCGGTAAAGGGCCGCCCGGTGCGGTTCGCTCCATGCATGCCGGGAGCCAACCCCACCAGCACCAGCCGCGCGCCCGGGTCGCCGAACGGGGGCACTGGGCGGCAGTAATAGCTCGGTTCCTCGACGAGTACGGCGTCCAAGAATGCCGCAAGGCGCGGGCAGCGCCGGCAATCAGCATCAAAAATCGGATTCATGCTCGAGAAGGTGTATCACGACGCTTTAGGCGCATAAGAAAAAACGGGCTACGCGGATCACCGCGTAGCCCGCCATCGATCGCGCTTGGACTTTGGACTAACCCGAGCGCAACTGAACCCAGCCCAGAAGGCTTGAGAACCTGTCAGACCCCGGTGTCGAGGAAAAGATTCCTCGCAGTCGCCGATATTTGCACCGGCCCCGAACTGGAGTGGCTTTGGGGCACCCTAATGCTCGGCTGCGTGGAAGGTTCGCGATCCAGAATAGCACCTGCCGGCAATGGGGCAAGCCGGCTTTTTAAAAACTGCCTTTCCTCTTGGCGAACAAATCGAGATATATCGTCTAACGCTTTGAATTAAGTGTATTTTAACGCGAAAATGCTGCCTGTGGATTCATTCGTGCCGTCCGGGGGTCCAGGAGCATTTTCATGCCGTAACGGGCTCGAAGCGTGATCAAGCCTTGGGGTTCGACCCGATGGCCCGGTACCACCCTTAAGCTGAAACGTTGCGCGAGAGTCGCGAGCAGAATGGTCGCTTCGGCCAGCGCAAAGGCCGCGCCGATGCAAATGCGTTTGCCGCCGCCGAACGGCAGGTACGTAAAACGCGCGCGTGCCGCCGATCGCTCCGGCGAAAAGCGCTCGGGATCGAACCGGCCGGGATTATCCCAAAGCTTCACATGGCGATGCAGTAACCAGGGAGCGATCATCACCGTCGAGCCTTTCGGGATGCGCCGGCCCACCAACGTGTCCTCGCCGATCGCCGCCCGAGCCATGGTGTGCACCGGCGGGTAGATACGCATCGATTCCTCGACCACCATCCGCGTATAGGTGAGTTTGCTCAAATCCTCATGGGTGGGTGCGCGTCCGCCGAGCACCGAATCGAGTTCGGCATGCAACCTCGCTTCTTCCGCCGGATGCTGCGACAAAAGAAACCAAGTCCACGTCAAGGCCATGGCGGTGGTCTCATGGCCTGCCAGAAAGATGGTGATGACATGGTCGCGAACTTCCTGCGCCGTCATGCTGCCGCCCGATTGTTCGTCGCGAGCCGCGACCAGTCTGGCCAACAGGTCCTTGGGGTAGGCGCCCGGATTGCGCGTGCGCTCCTCGATCAACCGATCGATCACTTGATCGAACTCGCCGAGCGTGCGTTGCGCAACATTTCGGCGCGGCAATGCCGCCAACCATCGGGGCCAGCCCAGCATATCCATGATGTTCGGCCGCATTTCCGCCTGGTAGCGCCCGGCGCTGCGGCCCATGATGGTGACGATGTCGTCCGAGTCGCTCGAAAACATGGTGCGCGAGATGATATTGAGCGTCACTTCCATCATCGCAGTCTGAACATCGACGCTGGTCCCAGACGGAATCTTGCCCCACTCCACCAGCAATTCCTCAGCCGCCCCCGTCATGACGGGCGTGTAAGCCGCAATGCTGCGGTGATCAAAGGCAGGCGACATTGCGCGGCGATGCTGCCGCCACGTCTCGCCTTCCGAGGTGATCAGACCCTTACCCAATCCCGGCTCGAGGATTCGACGGGTGATTTCCGTCTTTTGATAGTTTGCGGCGTTGTCGATCAGCACACGTTTGATGGCCGCCGGATCATTGACCAGAAACAATCGCCGCCCAAACATATTTCGCTCGAGAATGTCCTGCTCGTAGGCTTCTTGAGCAAAGGACTCGATCGCGCTCTGACGCAGAGCGCGCACAAACTCGAAGAAAGTCAGGCGACGCTGCCGCGGCACCGGCGCCGGCAAGATCGGAGCGGAAACGGGATTGTTGAGGGTGGTCATAGACGCAATCTATCATGTGAGCGCCGGCCTGCCCGAAACGGCAGCGGGACGGCATTATGTCAACACGAGCCCGCATCCGTCTCTCGGTTACCCAGTCGCAATCGTTGCCTGATATTCATCTCAACTCCCTGCGCCGCGGAGGATAATGACCGCATGAACAAGGAGCGCAATTTGCTTCCCTGGGTACTGGGCGCCCTGTCCGCCACCGCGGTTGCAGTCGCCATCACCGCAGCGTCGTCCACCAAGACCGCACCACCCGCACCGACGCCGGTAGTCGCGGCGCAGGCAGCGCCGTTACCCCTCCCCGCACGGGTGCCTGCTCCTGCGCCTCCGTCTGCTGCCCCTGCCGCCGCTTCGGCGCCGCAAACCGATCCGCCACCGCAAGCCGCTCCGCCGCCCCAGCAATTCCCGATGCAGGCGCAAGTTGCACCAGAGGCCCCTGCGCCGAGTGGTCAAATTTGGCAATGCACGACAAAGGGTGTCAAAACTTTCTCCAACAATCCATGCGGCGACAAGTCCACTCCCGTGGAGGTGGGCCCAATCAATACGATGAATCCGACACCCGTGGTCCATTACGCTCGCGGCTACGCGCCTGAACCGCGCTACGCGCCCGCGTACGCCGACTCCGACAACTCCTCGGATCAAGAGCCGTATTCCGACCAAGCCGGCGCCGAATCCAGCGGCTCCTACACGATCATTCAAGGAGGCGGCTTCGTCGCGCGGCGCCGGCCCGAACACCACCACCCCCATCACCGGCCGACGCCCAATCACCACACCGGGCCCATGCCGCGCAAGTACTAGCTCACCCAAACTCGGACGGAAACCCCTCCCCCTTTCGACACGAATCCTCCATGGCGCGATGGCAAACCGTCGCGCCGATCTGTGCGCTCGTGGCGGGCCTTGACCGGTAAGGCAATTGTTGGGAACCTGCTCTTCAAGGGAGGCAACAATGTGGAAAACCGTCGTGACGCTGGCAATGACATTGCTGGCCGTTGCCGCGTCGGCGCAGGATTCGAAAATCGATTCGACCACCGTCGCGGCCCCGAAGGATCGGGCCGCCGTCGAGCGCGAGGTCAGATCATTCGTCAATGCGATCGCGGTCAAACCCGGCGACGAATCCCTGGCGCGGTGGCAGTCGCAGATTCCCTTATGTCCGTTGGTGGCCGGCCTTCCGGGCAGCGACGGCGAGTACATTTTGTCGCGCGTTTCAAAAATCGCCTCGGCGGCCGGCGCGCCGCTCGCACCTGAGCATTGCAAGGGCAATTTCTACGTCGTCGTGACCTCGGATCCGGAGGGCGTGCTAAAGGCGTGGAGCAAGCGTGATGTGCGCATGTTCGGCGACGAAACCGATCAGGGAGGAACGAGGATCCGCGAGTTCACAGCATCCAGTCCGATTCGCGTCTGGCACAACACTGAATTCTACAACTTGGACGGAACACCGCTCGGCAATACCGAGGGCCGCGCGAATCAGAGCGCTCGAGCAACCCGCATCGAGGTCAACGGCTATCGGGCATTGTCTTCGGTGATGGCGATCGTCGATTCGCGGCGCATGAAGGATGTCTCCTTCGGTCAGGTGGCGGCCTATGTGGCCATGATCGGACTTGTCCAAATTCGACTTGAAGCGAAAGTGAGCGAATCCCCCTCCATCCTCAATTTGTTCGCGAGCACCGGCAAGGCTCCGCCGGGCCTCACCTCCTGGGATGAATCCTTTCTGAAGGCGGTGTACCGGACGCGCATCACCGACCGGGCGCAGCTCGCGGCGATCAAGACCGCGATGACGCAAGACATTGTTGCACCCTAGCGCCAAATCAATAGCACTCGTGACCGGTGCTTCCCGCGGCATCGGTCGTGTCATCGCCCAGCAGCTGGCGCAGCGCGGCGTGCGCGTGGCGCTTCACTACCGCAACAATCGCAAGGCGGCTGAAGAAACCCTGGCAAGTCTGCCCGGCGCCGGCCACGCGAGCTTCGCCGCAGATCTTTCCGACCCGGCTCAGGCGAGCGAGCTCTGGAAGCAAGTCGCCGATACTCTGGGCGCCGTCGATATCCTGATCAACAACGCAGGGCTGTATATATTTCATCCGCCCTTGAAAACCACTTACGACGCCTGGCAATTTGCGTGGCAGCACACCCTGGCCACCAATCTCATCGGCCCGGCGAACCTATCGATGCTGGCCGCACAGGGCATGGCCGCGCGCGCCCTGGACCCTGTGTTGGGCCGCGGTCGAATCGTCAACATTTCGTCGCGCGGCGCATTTCGCGGCGAACCCGACTCGCCTGCGTATGCTGCCAGTAAGGCCGGCCTCAATGCCCTGTCGCAATCCCTGGCGAAGGCGCTCGCGGGAGAGGCGATCTACGTCTACTGTGTCGCGCCCGGTTGGGTGGAGACCGAAATGGCGACGAGCCATCTTGAAGGTCCTGACGGTCCGGCGATTCTGGCGCAACACCCCTTGGGACGCGTGAACCGCACCGACGAAGTCGCGAGCGCCGCCGTGTACTGCGCGCTCGATGCACCGGCCGCGATGACCGGCTGTGTCATCGACGTTAATGGCGCAAGCTATCTGCGCACGTAAATCGCACGCAAGCTCCGACTCCTAGCCCGGCGCGCTGCGAAATATCAGCGGCAAGGTGGGGCGCAAGTCGAAGTCAAGCCCCGCCGGACCTGCGAATAGGATCTCGAGCATCGGCTGCGGCGCTTCGAAGTAGCTGATGAGCCCCTGCTGTTCAGCGCACCGCGACGTCGCCGACAGCGCCTCGCAGCCGCGCACGCCCACCGACAGGCCGCAAATCCGCCGGATCGGCAGCGCGTGCTTGACATCGCTGCCGCGCTCCGCGCGCTTCAGGAACGGCAAATAGAAAAGCTCCGGCTCGTGAAGGGCCGTACCCTCCGCAACCTGCATGGTCAGTCCGGGGGGCAAATAGACCGGCGCGTAATCCCACGTCGGAAAAGGTGCCGCCACGGCGTGCGCGCCAGTCGGCCTGAAAATGATTCCGAACGGACTGACCGCGTTGTCGCGGCGCCCGCAGCGCTCCCAGAGACGCGTGCGGCGGGTTCTGTCATTTTGTGCCTCGGCGGGATCCGACACCCACACCAGTTCCAGCATGAAGTTTTCGAAGAAAAAACGACGATTGGCCGTGCCCTGTCCTGGATGGGTGTTGCCCGGACCTTCGACCAGCCCCAAGCGCAACAGCGCCGCCGCCTCGGGCGCGCCCTCGGCGCAGCCGATAAACGCATGGTCCAATTCGAGAGTGTCACTCAGGCAATTGGCCTCCCAGCAGACCCGTGAGCATCCGATCCAGCGCCCCCGTCAGTTCCAAATACGCCAGCACCGGCAACAGAAATATCGAGATGACGGCGCAGACCCGCACGAGACGCGCAACGAACGGCGATCGGGCGTTCTTCGCGCATCGATAGGTGGCGACGGTCACGTAGAGGGTGAAGAACAGCCCGAGAATCGTGTAGACGCGCATGACGAATTGATTCTCAGGATCGAGAAACAATTCGATCGAACCAAACAGCAGCGAGCCCACTATCCCGTACAGCCAGATCACCCGGGGCAGCGAGGTTTTCCCTTCCAGGGGTTCCTTCAGGAAATTGCTAATCGTCACCTTCAGGCCGCCGGCCGGGGAATCTTGCCCATCCGATGTCGTGCGCCCGCGCGGCGCGCAATGAGCATGGCCAATTCCAGCGCCTGCTCTGCGTTCAGGCGCGGATCAACTTGCGATCGATAGGCCCGCGCCAGATCGTTTTCCGTCAATCCACGCGCGCCGCCGACGCACTCGGTCACATCTTCCCCGGTCAGCTCGATGTGGACCCCGCCCAGCATCGAACCCTCTTCGCTGTGAATTCGAAAGGCCGCTTCGACTTCTCCCAATATGTTGTCGAAGCGCCGCGTCTTGACGCCGCCCGCCGTCGTCTCCGTGTTGCCGTGCATCGGATCGCAGACCCACAAGACCTGCGAGCCGGTCGCGCGAACCGCGTTGATCATGCCGGGGAGCCGTTGCTCGATATCCTTGATGCCGAATCGGTGAATCAGCGTCAATCGGCCCGGCAGGTTTTGCGGATTCAAGACCTGAATCAGTCCCTGCAGCCACTCGGCGCTCATCGACGCGCCGACCTTCACGCCGATCGGATTGGCAATTCCCCGAAAATACTCGACATGTGCGCCGTCGATGTTGGCCGTGCGCATGCCGATCCAGGGCATGTGCGTCGACAAGTTGTACCAGCGCTTTTGCCGTTCGATGTAGCGCGTCTGCGCCTGTTCCGAGAGCAGGTGCAATCCCTCGTGACTGGTATAAAAATCGACGCGTGTCGCCGAATGCACGCGCTGGCCGCTCATCGATTCGAAAAAATCCATCGACTCGGCAATCGAATCGACGATCTGTTGATACGCCTCGCGCAGCGGCGCGTGCCGCAAAAATCCCAGGTCCCAATATTCCGGGTGATGCAAATCGGCAAAGCCGCCATCGATCAAGGCGCGCACGAAATTCAAGGTCAATGAAGCGCGCTCATAGCCGCGCAGCAGCAGTTCGGGATCCGGTTCGCGGTCGGCCGCGGTAAAACCGGGTCGATTGACATTGTCGCCGCGATAGGTCGGCAACGTCAGGCCGTCGCGGGTCTCGGTATCCGCCGAGCGCGGCTTGGCGTATTGCCCGGCAAAACGGCCCACTCGCACAATGGGCTTCTTCAGGCCCTGCAGCAGCACCAAGCTCATCTGCAGCAGAATCTTGAGCCGCCTCGCAATATTGTCCGACTCGCAATCTTCGAAACTCTCCGCACAGTCCCCGCCCTGGAGCAGAAACTGCTCGCCGCGCTGCGCTTGGGCCAGCTTGGCAGTGAGCGCCTCGATTTCCCAGGACACCACCAGGGGCGGCAGGCGGCTCAACGAGGCTACCGCACGCTCCAATGCAGGCGCATCGGCATACTTGGGCTGTTGTGCGGCGGGACGGGCCTGCCAGGTCGCAGGATGCCAATTGGTCAAGGCGGGAGTGTTCGACATCGCAGGGATGCTAGCGTTGTACGCTCTGCCAAGTCAAAATGCGCCCCCTTGACTCACGACCGGTCTCATCGAGAATCGAATTATGAAGCACAGCAGCAATCCGCTCGAATCCTTGGGGCTTCGGGACATCAACGCCGGCGCATGGTCCGGGGCTCGTGGGTGGAGCAGCGACACCACCGGTCCCATGATCGACTCCATCAGTCCCTCGACCGGCCGGCGCCTGGCACAGGTGCGCGGCGCGACGGCCGCCGATTACGAGCATGTCATGACCGCAGCCGTGGCGGCTGCCGCAGCGTGGCGTCGCGTGCCGGCGCCGAAGCGCGGCGAAGCGGTGCGCCTGATCGGCGAGGAGCTGCGCACCATCAAAGACGCGCTCGGCAGCCTGGTGTCGCTGGAGAACGGCAAGATCAAGGCGGAGGGCGACGGTGAAGTCCAGGAAATGATCGACATCGCCGACTTTGCCGTCGGACAGTCGCGCATGCTCTATGGCAACACCATGCATTCGGAGCGCGCGCAGCATCGCATGTACGAGCAATGGCATCCGCTCGGCGTGGTGGGCGTGATCTCCGCGTTTAATTTTCCTGTCGCGGTGTGGGCGTGGAATGCGTTCCTGGCCGCCATCACCGGCAACGCCACCGTGTGGAAGCCCTCGCCCAAGACCGCGCTGTGCGCGCTCGCCGTTCAGCATGTCTGCAACCGCGTGCTGGAGCGCCTGGCGTTGCCTGCGATATTCCAGGTTTTCATTGATGCAGGGACGGAGCTTGCGGGCCGATTTGTCGATGATCGGCGTGTCGCGCTGGTGTCATTCACGGGTTCCACGCACGTGGGCAGGCAGATCGGCGTGCGCGTCGCCGAGCGCCTGGGCAAGAGCCTTCTGGAGCTGGGCGGCAACAATGCGCTGATCGTGGACGAGCACGCCAATTTGGACCTTGCAGTACCGGCCATCGTATTCGGAGCCGTCGGTACAGCGGGCCAACGCTGCACGACCACTCGGCGGGTACTCGTGCATCGCTCGCGCGCCGCAGAACTCGAGCGGCGCCTGACGGCCGCCTACGCCCAGGTCCGCATCGGCGATCCGCTCGATGCCGAAACCCTCATGGGACCGTTGATCGACGCCAACTCGGTATCGCGCTACACCGCGGCCCTCGCCACGGCGCAAGCCGAGGGCGGACAGGTACTCTACGGCGGTAGAGTGCTGAAGCGGCCCGGCAACTTCGTAGAGCCCACCCTCATCCGCGCCAATGCCGGCATGGCCGTCGTGCGCACTGAAACGTTTGCACCCATTTTGTACCTCTTGAGCTACGACACGCTCGAAGAAGCGTTGGCGCTGCAAAACTCTGTGTCGTATGGTCTTTCGTCCGCCATATTTTCCGATAGCCTGCAGGCAACGGAGCGATTCCTCTCCGCTGACGGCAGCGACTGCGGAATTGCCAATGTCAATCTCGGCACGTCCGGCGCCGAGATCGGCGGCGCGTTCGGCGGGGAAAAGGACACGGGCGGCGGCCGTGAGGCCGGCTCTGACTCGTGGAAGGCGTACATGCGCCGTCAGACCAACACCATTAACTGGAGCGGACAGATGGCACTCGCGCAGGGAATTAAATTCGACGTCTAACGGCGAATCCACGCCTCGATTTCGGCGGCTCGCTGACCCAAGCGGGCCGCGGAGATCGGACCTAAGGTCCGCAATTCCTGGGCGTACAGCGAAACGCGGTATTCCTCGATCCAGAAGCGCAATTCATCGATCTTCGGCGTCCAGCGCAATTCGGCGTCCAGTTGTTGCTCGAGTTCGCGATGGCGCGCCGACCAGTGCTGCAGCTCCGCTGCAATGTGCTTCGCTTCGCCGCCCCGAACCGGATTGCGCTGCCAGCGGCGTTGCTCGGCCTTTAAGTAGCGCGGCAGCTGGCGCAGCCATTCCATCGATGCCGATCCCAGGACCCGATGATCGAATAGCCGCCGCAGATGCCCACGGGTTTCCTCGGCTGGTTCTGCCAGAAGCTCGACGCGCGCATCATCGAGAGCCTGACGCACCACCGCCGCCTGCTTGAACCAGTCCGACACCATGGCGGTAATTTCATCCAAACAGGGGTACAGGCGCTCGCGCCCCTGGTCGACCGCGGCGTTGAACGCTGCCCGCGTGCGCGGCGGCTCACCGTCCGTAAAACAGGCGCTGCGAAATGCCATCTGCAGCAGAGTATCGACCAGTGCATCGCTGTTGAGGTAGGAGCTGGCGCTCAGCAGCAAGGCAACGTTGCCCGCAAGCGCCTTGGCAAGGTCCCGGGATTGCCGGTCGAGCATGGCTCGCGCCAGGCGCGCAGCCCCTTGGCGCCACGTGCGCTGTGCCTCCTCGGCGCTCCATTCGTAGTACGGCTGCAAGGCCGACTCCCGCTGCAACAGTGTTGGATAAACCCAAATCGTGCCCTCATCCAAAGCCAGCGGCACCCGCTCAGGCAATTCATCGATCTCAAATTTGCGCCAGTTGCCCAAGTGCGGATAAGCCGCGCGCGCGTGACGATCGAGTTCGGATCGGGCCGCCGCGGCGCATTGCCTGCGCAATTGCGCAAGACTGGTGCCGCGCGCGATCGAGCGCCCGTTCTGCGTCACGGTCAGATGCGCGGTGAGATGAGGAGGAAGCGCCGCAGTGTCGAATCGAATCAGATTCTCAGGAACAGCGCGCCGCTCTCTGAGCCATGTCTTCAAGTGCTCTGCATCCGTGGCTTCGACCGGTGTTTGCGCCAGAAACTCCGTGACGGTGGCCGCCACCGGGATCAAGCTGCGGCGGGCCTCCTTGGGCAGCGATCGCAGCAGCGCCTCAATGCGCGGCGCCGCCAAGCCGGGAATCGCCGCGTCAATGATCGCGCGTGTCAGTCCGGGCAGCGCGAGAAGCGGCACTTTGATATCGGCGCCATCCTGCGCTTCGCCGGGGGCGAAATGATATTCGACGGGTACGGTCACGGCATCCACGCGAGTCTGCGCCGGAAACTGCTCGAGTGCCGCTGACTCCGGCAGCCGCGCGAAGATCTGCGCCGACGTCAGCGTCAAGGCAAGGCGCTGTTCCGGTGAGAGATGGCGGCTGAAGTTCTCCAGGGTCGCGCCGCTCGAGACCTGCCGCGGCAGGTGTTGGTCGTAAAAATCGACGAAGAACTCCGCGCCCTGCACCAGGTCGCGCGTTCGCAGGCGCTCCTCCATCTGCTGCGCATCGCGCACGGCGTCGTCGTTCGCCACGAGCCAGTCAGGCCTGCGCTGCAGCCGCTGGTACACCAAGGCTTCGCGCGCGAAGATGCGACGCGAATCTTCCGGCGCGATCGGGCCATAGTTCACCACACGCCCGGCACTCAAAATGAGCCCAAGAAAACTGACGCGCTCACGGGCGATGACTTCCTCGCGCCCCTCATCCCAATCCGGCTCCAAATATTCCCGCTTGACCAGGTGCGACGCAGCGGCCTCGATCCACATCGGCTCGATTTCCGCGACACGCCGCGCAAATACACGTGACGTCTCGACAATGCTGGCGGCCATGACCCAACGAGGACGCCGGCGGGCCAACGGCGATCCTGGGAAAATATGAAAACGCACCGCGCGCGTTCCCGTGTACACGCCGTCCTCGCCGCGCGAACCAACCACGGTACAGAAGCCCGCCAGCAAGGAGCGGTGCACGCCCGTGTAGCTTGCCTTGGGGGTCTGCGCGGTGATCCCCAGTTCGCGCGCGCGGTCGACCACCTGCGTGTAGACATCGTCCCACTCCGACAGCCGCAGCAACGATAACTGGCGCTCCTTGCACCAGCGCCGCAATTCGCGCCGCGGGCCCTCGCGGGCAATCCGATAGGCGCTCCAGAGCTTGAGCAGCCCGGAAAACTCCGACTTGGTGTCCTCGAAGAAGGCGCCGGCCGCGGGGTCATCGCCCATGCGCACGTCCGGTACGCTCAAGCCTGAGACGATCGCGAGCAACTCTCTCTGCGCATGGAAGCGCTTGCTCTCCAGCAGCGCGCGGCCTAGGCGAGGATCGAGCGGCAGCCGCGCCATCGCCCTGCCCAGGCGCGTGATACGCCGATTTTCATCGAGCGCCTGCAGCTCCTGCAGGAGCCGATAGCCATCGTTGAGCGCGCGGGAATCGGGGGCGTCGATGAAGGGAAAATCCTCCGCCTGGCCCAACCCGTCAGCGGCGAGCCGCAGCAGCAGGGCCGCGAGATTGGTACGCAGCACCTCGGGCTCCGTGTACGCCGGCCGTTGTTCAAAATCTTCCTGACTGAAGAGACGCAGGCACAGGCCTGCGCCGAGCCTGCCGCAGCGGCCTTTGCGCTGATCGGCACTGGCGCGGGCGATCGGCTCGATGGGCAGGCGCTGCAGCCGGTTGCGCACGCTGTAGCGGCTGATGCGCGCCAGCCCCGAGTCGATGACGGCGCGAATACCCGGCACGGTGATCGAAGTTTCGGCCACATTGGTCGACAACACGATGCGCTGGCGCGTCCCACGCTGAAAAATCTTGCTCTGCTGCTCCCAAGACAGGCGCGAGTACAAGCTCATGACCTCGACGCGCGATTGCAGCTCCCGTTCCAGCAGTTCCCCGACGTCGCGAATCTCACGCTCGCCCGGCAGAAATACCAAGATATCGCCGTTGCCGACATCGCCGGGCTCAGTGGCAATTTCTTGACAGGCTTCGAGTATGGCGAGCGGCAGATCGAGTTCTTCGTCATCTTGCGTTGCGCGGTAACGCACCTCGATGGGAAAGCTGCGGCCGCTGACCGTGATGATCGGCGCATCACCGAAGAAGCGCGAGACCCGCTCGACGTCCAGCGTTGCCGAGGTCACGATGAGTTTGAGGTCCGGTCGGCGCGGCAGCAGACGCTTGAGAACGCCAAGGAGCAAATCGACGTTGAGCGTGCGTTCATGCGCCTCGTCCACGATGATGGTGTCGTAACGGCGCAGCAGCGGATCGGAAGTCAGTTCCGCGAGCAGCAGCCCGTCGGTCATGAGCACGAGCCGGGTCGCGTCGGACACCTGGTCCGCGAAGCGCACGCGAAACCCGGCGCTTTGGCCTAACGATTGGCCCAATTCCTCGGCGATGCGCGCGCCCAAGGCGCGCGCCGCCAGACGCCGCGGCTGCGTGTGGGCGATCAGTCCTGCCGTGCCCCGCCCCAATTCCAGACAGTATTGCGGAAGCTGGGTACTCTTCCCAGAACCGGTGTCGCCGGCGACGATGAGCACCTGATGCTCCTTGAGCGCCTGCAATATTGCCTCGCGCCGAGCCGTGATGGGCAGCTCCGGATCGTGCTTGAACGTCAATTGCAGCGCCGTGCGCGCTGCGGCCCGCCGCGCGGCCCTGTCCTCATCCATCATCGTCTACTCGCCACGTTTGACGGCTTGCCAGAGACTCTCTTGCGCGGCCAGATCCAACTCCGCGAACACCTGACCGCGCTGCGCCGCCAGAGCCTCCATGCCGCGAAATCGACGCTCGAATTTCGCATTGGCGGCGCGCAAAGCCGCTTCGGCATCCACATCCAATTTGCGCGCCAGATTGGCTGCGGCGAACAACAGGTCGCCCACCTCTTCGAAAATCTCGGGCGATGCGCCGCGCGCATCGCGGGATGCCGCCCGCACCTCCGCCAGCTCCTCATCGACTTTGTCGGCGCATTGGGCGGCATGCTCGAAATCGAAGCCGACGCGGGCGGCGCGCTTGCTGAGCTTGTAGGCACGCAGCAGCGCCGGCAGTGCATTGGGCACCCCGTGCAACGCCGAGACGTCCGCAGCAGCGCGTTCCGCCGCCTTGATGTCCTCCCAGGCGGCGCTCTGTTCGGTAAGGCTCAAGGATGGGCCACCGCCGAATACATGAGGATGGCGCCGCGTGAGTTTGTCGCAAATGGCCCCCGCCACAGCCTCGAAATCAAATTCGCCTGCCTCACGCGCCATTTGGGAGTGAAACACCACCTGGAATAAAAGATCGCCCAACTCGTCCTTGAGATCGCCCAGATCGCCGCGTTCGATTGCGTCGGCGACCTCGTAGGCTTCCTCGACCGTGTAAGGGGCAATGGTCGCAAAGGTCTGCTGCCGGTCCCACGGACAGCCGTCCGCGGAACGCAACCGCGCCATGATCGCCAAAAGCTCCGTCAATCGGGCGCTCATGCGCGTGGCTCAGCCTGTGCCTGCAGCAGCAGCCGGCGCAAGGTCATCAGCATGCCGGCCGTGGCGCCCCAGATATTTCGTTCGCCGTAGGGAATGTCGTGAATGTCGATGGTCAATTCACCGATCTTACGCTGCCGGGGTTTGTGATTGGCGGCATCCAAAATGTAGTCGAGCGGAACCTCGAAAACATCGTGCACCTCCGCTGTGGCTATTTTCAGTTGATATTGCGGTTTGACGAAGCCGACCACGGGTGTCACGCGGAAGCCTGAGATCACGATGTGGTCCGGCAGGTAGCCCGCAAACTCCACGAACTCGGATTTGAGGCCAATCTCCTCATAGGTCTCGCGCAACGCCGCGTGCCAGGCATCGGCATCCTCAGGTTCGATGCGGCCGCCCGGAAAACTGATTTGACCGGCGTGGTCCTTGAGTGTGGTCGCGCGCTGCGTCAGTAATACGGTCATTCCCGTGTCGTGCTCCACCAACGGAACGAGCACCGCCGCGGGTGTACGGCGCGTCGGCAAGGTCGCGCGTACCCGGGCGGCAACTTCAGGCGGCGCCGCGGCCAGCCACTGCATGTCTTCCTCAGGGGTCGAGGGCGACGTATCGAGCGCAGCGCGGATGTGCTGTTTGGTGTAGAGCGCGTCCATCGTCAAATTCAGCCGCCGGCACCCTTGATGCCTCCTTCCGTGAGGGACATCGGATCCATTAGCCGCTTGAGCTCATCGATGCTCAGGTCGGTCATCTCGGCGGCAACTTCCAAAATGGGCCGGCCTTCCCGGTAGGCTTTCTTCGCAATCGCCGCGCCCTTCTCGTAGCCGATCCGTGGATTGAGCGCCGTGACCAGGATTGGATTACGCGCCAACGCCTCTTGCATTCGCTCAGGGTTGACGGTGAGTCCGGCCAACGCATGATCGGCCAGATTGCGGCTGCCGATCGCCAGCAACTCGATGCTCTGCAACAGGTTGTAGGCAATCACGGGCAGCATGACGTTGAGCTGGAAATTCCCCGACTGTCCCGCCAACGTGATGGTCGAATCGTTGCCGATCACTTGCGCGGCAATCATGGTCACCGACTCGGCCACCACCGGATTCACTTTGCCCGGCATGATGCTGCTGCCGGGCTGCAGTGCCGGCAGTGCAATTTCCGCCAAGCCCGCGAGCGGTCCACTGTTCATCCAGCGCAAATCGTTCGCGATCTTCGTGAGACTGACGCTCAAAACCTTGAGCTGGCCCGACAGTTCCACGGCGGTATCCTGGCTCGACAACGCCTCGAAATAGTTCGCGCTCGGTTGAAATGCGATTCCGGTGTGCTCGGCAAGATGACGCGCGAATACGGCGCCGAATTGCGGCCGGGCATTGATGCCGGTGCCCACCGCCGTGCCGCCCTGCGCCAACGCCCGCAGCCTCGGGGTCACGCCCTGAAGACGCGCTTCGCAGGCGGCGATTTGCGCCTGCCAGGCACCGAATTCCTGCGCGAGTGTAATGGGCATGGCATCCATCAAATGCGTGCGGCCGGTTTTGACGATGCCGGCGAACTCCGCTCCCCGCGCCGCCAATACTTCACGTAAACGCGCGAGTGCCGGCAGCAGTTGTTCATGCAGCAGCAATGCTGCGGAGACGTGGATGGCGGTCGGCACCACATCGTTGCTGCTCTGACTCATGTTCACTTGGTCATTCGGATGAACGGGCGAACCTACGATGCGGGTTGCGAGCGTGGCAATCACCTCATTCGCATTCATATTGCTGCTGGTGCCGGAGCCGGTCTGAAATACATCCACCGGAAACTGATCATCATGCGTGCCGGCAGCCACCCGAAGTGCGGCCCCTTGAATGGCGGCAGCGATGACCGGCGGCAAGTCGCCGAGTTCCGCATTTGCCTCTGCAGCGGCATGCTTGATCAGCGCCAATGCGCGGATGAACGCGCGCGGCATGCGCAGCCCGCTGGGCGGGAAGTTTTGAATGGCGCGCTGCGTCTGGGCGCCCCATAGCGCGTCGGCCGGCACATCGAGCGTTCCCAAGCTGTCGCGCTCGACGCGGGTGGTTGCTGTCATCGCGCCTTACTCCGCAGGATTAGGCTTGTTTACGGTAGAATCTCCTATTCTACCACTCAAGCTGCCGGCGCCCCGATGTCCACTTTCTTCACCGACGCTCTGTCTCCCCTCGACGGCCGTTACGCCCGCAAACTCGGCGAGGTGCGCCGCCTGTTCAGCGAATCGGGTTTGATGCGCGAACGTGTGCGCGTGGAGTGCGCCTGGTTTCTCGCACTGGCTGCCGGCCCTGCGTCCAACGCGCTGGCAAAATTGCCGCCGGCGGCGCGGGAGTTCCTGGCAGGGCTTGCCAAAAATCCGGAGGCGACCGATGTCGGCGCCATCAAGCAGATTGAGGCGCGCACCAATCATGACGTGAAGGCGGTGGAGTATTGGCTGCGCGACGAACTGCAGGCGCGCGGTGCAGCCCCCGCCGCACTCGAGTGGGTGCATTTTGCGTGCACGTCGGAGGATATCAACAACCTCGCTTATGCACTGATGCTGAAGAGCGCCCGTGCGACATTGCTGCTGCCCCTGCTCAACGGTCTGGGCGCCACGTTGGACGCATTGGCGTATCGGCACGCCAACGTCGCCATGTTGGCGCGCACGCACGGCCAGGCCGCGACGCCGACGACGATCGGCAAGGAGTTCGCCAACTTTGCGGCGCGCCTCGAGTCGCAGCGCAACGGCATCGAACGGGTCGCAATTCTCGGCAAGATGAACGGCGCCGTGGGCAATTTCAACGCGCACATCGCCGCCCTGCCGCGGGTCGACTGGCCGGCGTTCAGCGCAGCGTTCGTCGGCTCCTTGGGACTGCAATTGAACAGCTACACCACTCAAATCGAACCGCATGACTGGATCGCCGAGTACTGCCACGCCCTGATGCGCGCAAACACCGTGCTGCTCGATTTCTCGCGCGACATGTGGAGCTACATTTCGATGGGCTATTTCACGCAGCGGCTCATTGCCGGAGAAGTCGGCTCCTCGACCATGCCGCACAAGGTCAATCCCATCGACTTCGAAAACGCCGAGGGCAACTTAGGCCTCGCAAACGCGCTGCTGGGCTACTTCGCCGATAAATTGCCGATCTCGCGCCTGCAGCGCGACCTGACCGATTCGACGGTACTGCGCAATATCGGGACGGCCATCGGGCACTCGGTGCTCGCTTTCAAGTCGCTCTCGTCAGGACTCGAGAAGATCGAGTTGGATTCGGCGCGTATCACCCTGGATCTGGACCGTGCCTGGGAGGTATTGGGCGAAGCGTTGCAAACTGTGATGCGCGCCCACGGCATTCCGGATGCCTACGATAAGCTCAAAACCTTCACCCGAGGCCGCCCTGTGGACCAGCACGCCATGCATGAATTTATCGTGTCATTGAGGTTACCGGACGAAGAAAAGGCTCGGCTGCTGGAACTCACGCCGTCGGGTTATGTAGGCTTGGCGCCGGCACTGGCACTGCGCCGAATCCCTTCCTAGGGTGCTTGAAACGTGACGTAGTTAGCACGGGGCCACCACAGTCAGACGGTACTATCAAGCTCAAAGTACGCGGGGTCGGGGTCAAGCATATGGCGGGTAACACGGAAGAACGTTCAAAACCGGGGATCGGGGACAAAAATCCTGCGCCCGGCGGCGACGCTTCTATGGGCTCGGGGACCCGCACCATCTTGAGCACCATGCCCGAGGTTCGCGACGCCAGCCTGAAAGTGGCCAAATCCGCGCAACGTCTGCTATCCATTTTCACGCAAGATTTGGAACCCTTGGTGTACGGCGAGGAACCCTTCCTCGAGGCCATCAAGCGGCTGGTCCTGGCGCGCTCCTATGCGAAGGTCCGGGTGCTGCTCGCCGACCCATCGCGCGCCATGGTCGACAACAATCGTTTCCTCGCACTGGCTCGCCGCTTGACCAGCTGCATCGATCTGCGCGCAATGAGTCCGGAATATCCGGCCAGCGCGGGCGCCTTCATCATCGCCGACGACAAAGCGCTGGTGTACCGGCTGCAGGCTGACCGCTGGGACGGAATATCGGACATGAACGATCCGGCCGTGGTGCGCCGCTACCTGAACTTCTTCGATGAAGTGTGGCAGACGAGCATGCAAGAATCGCAAATGCGGCAAATGCTCATGTAACGCTGCGCTTCCGGCATTGCCCGTATAATGGGCGGATGCAGAGGCCCCTGCCGAATCCCCAGTCCAAAGACCGCGTCATCGTCGGCATGTCGGGCGGCGTTGACTCCGCCGTGGCCGCGCTGCTGCTGCGCGACGCCGGGTTTTCCGTGCAGGCGCTGTTCATGTCCAATTGGGAAGATGACGACGGCTACTGCACCACGGCGGCGGACTTCCAAGACGCACGGCGGGTCAGCGACATCTTAGGGGTTCCACTGCATCGGGTCAGCTTTGCCGGCGAGTATCGCGACCGTGTATTCAGCCATTTTTTGAGCGAATATGCGGCGGGCCGCACGCCCAATCCGGACGTTCTCTGCAATCGAGAAATCAAGTTCGGCATCTGCCTGGAGTACATGCAGCGTCTGGGCGCAGACTGGATCGCGACCGGCCACTATGCACAAATTCGCCGCAGCGGGTCGCAGCCTGAACTGTTGAAGGCGGTCGATGCCGCCAAGGATCAGAGTTACTTCCTCCATGCGGTGCCGGCCGGTGCGCTGTCGAAGACGCTCTTTCCCTTGGGCGGCATGCACAAGCCTGAGGTGCGCGAAATCGCGCACGCCGCCGGCCTGCCGGTTTTCGACAAACGCGACAGCACCGGTATTTGCTTCATTGGCGAGCGGCCATTTCAAGATTTCCTGAGCCGCCATCTTCGCACCGCGCCGGGACCGATCGAGACTCCCGAGGGCCGGATCCTCGGCGAGCACCGCGGCCTTGCCCTGCACACCTTGGGCCAGCGTTCCGGCCTCAAAATTGGAGGACGGGCCGGGGCTGCCGCGGCGCCCTGGTATGTGGCGGACAAAATCGTCGAGCGCAACGCCCTTGTGGTGGTTCAGGATCAATACCATCCTCTGCTTTTGTCGGATGAATTCAGCGTCGAGCAGATGCACTGGATCAATCCCGCCGATGCACCGGCGCACCCAATGGAATGCGCGGTCAAGACCCGCTATCGGCAGAGCGATCTGGGCTGTTCGCTGCGCTCGAACGGCGCCGCGCATTGGCGGGTGACGCTGGATCGGCCGGCGCGGGCCGTCACGCCCGGCCAATACGCCGTTTTCTACCAGGGCGAGCGTTGTCTCGGCGGCGGCATCATTGCACAGCGATTCAATTCCGAGCTCGCGCCAGGGGCGCGGGGAATCCCATATAATTCTCTTTTTTCGATGGAGGGGTCATGACGGACAGCTTCAAGGCACGAACGACACTCAAGGTCGGCGCACAGCAGTACGACATTTTGAGCCTTGCGGCCCTGAAGTCGCTCAATGTGGACCGGCTGCCCTTCTCGCTCAAGATCTTGCTGGAGAATTTGCTGCGATTCGAAGACGGCGTCAACGTGACGAAAGACGACATCGAGGCACTGCTCAAGTGGGACTCCAAGGCGGCTCCGAGCCATGAGATCGCCTTCACCCCCGCGCGCGTCATCATGCAGGATTTCACCGGTGTGCCGTGCATCGTGGATCTGGCCGCCATGCGCGAGGCCATCGTGAAGCTGGGAGGCGATCCGCAAAAGGTCAATCCGCTGGCGCCGGCCGAGCTCGTCATCGATCACTCGGTGCAGGTCGACGAATACGGCGCCGCCAATTCGCTGCAGCACAACAACGAAATCGAGTTCCAGCGCAATGGCGAGCGCTACATGTTTCTGCGCTGGGGACAAACTGCCTTCAGCAACTTCAAGGTCGTGCCGCCGAACACCGGCATCGTGCACCAGGTCAACATCGAGCGTCTCGCACGCGTGATCTTCTCCGATGATGCTGCCGGCAAGAAAACGGCCTACCCCGATACGCTGGTGGGCACCGATTCGCACACGACCATGGTGAACGGATTGGGAGTCTTGGGCTGGGGCGTCGGCGGCATCGAAGCCGAAGCGGCCATGTTGGGCCAGCCGGTCACCATGCTGATACCGCAGGTGATTGGATTCAAACTCACCGGTTCATTGCCGCCCGGCACCACCGCGACCGATCTGGTGCTCATGGTGACGGAGATGCTGCGCAAGAAGGGCGTCGTCGACAAATTCGTGGAGTTCTTCGGCGATGGCCTCAAAGGGCTGCCGCTCGCCGATCGCGCAACCATTGCCAACATGTCGCCGGAGTTCGGCTCGACCTGTGCCATTTTTCCCATCGATGAGGAAACCATCCGCTATCTCGAATTGACCGGCCGATCTGCCGAACAGATTGCACTGGTGGAGGCTTACGCCAAGGCGCAGGGTCTGTGGCGCGTCAATGGCGCGCCGGCGGCGGATTACACGGATGTGGTCGAATTGGACCTGTCGAGGGTCGAACCCTCGCTGGCCGGACCCAAGCGGCCTCAGGACAGAGTGCCGCTGCACAATGCAAAGAGCATCTACCGCAGCAGCGTTAAGAAAATGGCGGAAGAGCGTGCTCAGAAGAATCCCAAGGCGACGGGCAGCGCGCCGGCCAAAGTCGGCGCCGCCAGTTTCGACGTCAAGGATGGCGCGGTGCTCATCGCGGCCATCACGAGCTGCACCAATACTTCCAATCCTGCCGTGCTCGTGGCCGCGGGTCTGCTGGCGCGCAGTGCGCTGCAAAAGGGCCTGACCGCGAAACCGTGGGTAAAAACCTCGCTGGCTCCGGGTTCGCGCGTGGTGACGGACTACCTCGCCAAAGCGGGCCTGTTGAACGATTTGGAACGGCTCGGCTTTTACACCGTGGGCTACGGATGTACCACGTGCATCGGTAATTCCGGGCCCTTGAAGCCCGAAATCTCCGAGGCTGTAAAAGTGGGCGATGTCGTCGCCTGCTCAGTGTTGTCCGGCAATCGGAATTTCGAAGGCCGGGTGCACCCGGAAATCAAAATGAATTTCCTGGCTTCACCGCCGCTGGTCGTCGCCTATGCGCTTGCCGGAAGTCTGGACATCGACATCACCACCGAGCCTTTGGGAACGGGCACGGACGGCAAGCCTGTTTATCTCAAGGACATTTGGCCGAGCGCCCAGGACGTCGCCGCCGCGGTCGCCTCATCGGTCGATTCAGCCATGTTCAAGAAGGGCTACGCCAATGTATTTTTGGGCGATGCCAATTGGGCGGCGATCAAGACGCCGGCCGGGAAGATCTACTCGTGGGACGGCAAGTCCACCTATGTGAAAAATCCGCCCTACTTCGACGGCATGACCATGACGCCGGTACCGATGGGCGACATCGGGGGAGCACGCGCGCTCGCCGTGCTGGGTGATTCGGTCACCACGGACCACATCTCGCCCGCGGGCAACATTTCCAAATCCAGCCCGGCGGCCAAGTACCTCATGGCACAGGGTGTTCAAGCGGTGGATTTCAATTCCTACGGCGCGCGGCGCGGCAATCACGAAGTCATGATGCGCGGCACGTTCGCCAACATCCGATTGCGCAATTTGTTGCTGCCCGGTACGGAAGGCGGCGTCACGCTGCACATTCCGAGCGGCGAGCAAATGTCCATTTTCGATGCTGCCATGAAGTACAAGGAGGCGAAAACGCCGCTGGTAATTCTCGCCGGCAAGGAATATGGCACGGGCAGTTCCCGCGATTGGGCGGCGAAGGGCACGATGCTATTAGGCGTCAAGGCCGTCATCGCAGAGAGTTTCGAGCGCATTCACCGCTCCAACCTCATCGGCATGGGCGTGCTGCCGCTTCAATACAAGGATGGCCAGAGCACGCAGAGCCTGGGGCTGACGGGCAAGGAGACCTTCGAGATTGCCGGCCTGAACCGGGGCGCGGCGAAGGTGGTCAAAGTCATCGCCGAAGGCGATGACGGCAAAACCATCGAGTTTCAAGCACGCCTGCGCATCGATACGCCGAAGGAGCTGGATTACTACCAGCACGGCGGAATTCTGCAGTACGTACTACGGCAACTCGCCGCGCCCGGCAAGGCGGCCTAGGCTCCCAGCGCTACTTTCCGCTTGAGGCCACGCTGCCCGCTTCCACGAGCACCATCGTGTTCGGATTGATGTGCGCTTTGATCGCAGCATTGACCTGATCGCGCGTCACCGCTTTCAGCGCCTTTGGATACTCATCGAGCCAGGAGAGATCGTAGCCTCGTTGAGTATTGACCAGAATGGTTTCGGCAAGCCCCAGCGTTGTCGACAACCCCACGTCGTAGCTGCCGATCACTCCCTGCTTGCGCACCGCCAACTCTTGCTCGGTGACCCCGTCCTTCCACCATTTGGCCACCTCGCGGCGCGTCGACTCGACGCCCTTGCTCAATAGGGTGGGCGCGAAGCTGGCGGAGATTTCCCAAACGCCGTCGGCGACGCTGTCGTCGCCCATGTTTGCGCCGATGTTATAAGTCAATCCTTCCTTGTCGCGCACCGTACCCATCAGTCTGCCGGTAAAGCCGCGCCCGAGAATCGCGGTGCCGAGGCGCAGCGGCAAGCTGTCGGGATCGCTGTAGCGCAGTCCGCTTGCCTGCCCTAAAAGTATGGTCACGCTGGGTTTGTCCGCGAGCGGCACCGTAATCTCGGCGGCCGCGGCGGCCACGGCCGGTTTTGCAGGCCGCAGGTAATCCTGGCCGCCCGACCAGCCCGAGAACCTCTTGACGATTTCTGCCTGCGTGTCCGCATCGGATACATCGCCGGCCACCACCAGCGTCATGTGCGCCGGACCATAGTATTTCGCTTGAAATGCCTTGAGTTCCTCGAGGTTGGCGCTCTTCGCCGCCGCGATGTACTCCTTGAGCGTATGGGGGTGATTGGGATGACCCTGCGGAAATACCGCCCGGCCAAACGCTTCGGACGCCAGCGCGCTGCTGTTCTGGCCGGAGGCCTCGAGTTCGCCGATGAACTGCTGCTTCGCCTTGTTGAACTCTGCCGACACGAGCGCGGGGGTGCGCAATTCCGCCGCAATCGTCTCGATGATCAGCGGCAAATCCTTTCTCAGGCACTTCGCGCGGATCTCCAGCGACTGCACACCGACCTGGAAGCTGATCTCAGCACCGACATTGTCCAGTTTCTCAGAGATCGAGAACTTGTCGAGCGCCTTGGTTCCGCGGTCGAGCATCATCCCCGACAGCGTCGGAATCGCAATGTTGCCGCCCTCCGCCATGGCATCGCCGGCCGGCAAAACCCCGAGGACAATGACGACATCTTTCACATTGCTGTGATAGGTGATCAGATCGATTCCCGCGGGCCTGGAGCGGTGCGCCAGATCCGCCATGCCGGCCGCCGCCGCGCCGTCCGATATCAGCAACATCATCAGCAGCGAGAATCGAATCACGAGCCTTTCTCCGTTTTGGACGCCACGGGAACGAACCAGCCGACCGTGCTCTGCTCGGTGGCGAAATATTGCCTGGCGACTCTTTGCACGTCCGCCGGCGTGACCTGTTGGACCCTTTGCGGAAAGGTGATGTAGAGCGTCCAATCGCCGACTCCGATCCATTCGCTGAGTTCACTGGCAACCGCGGCGGTGCCGTCACGCTTATAGGCGTCCTCAGCTGTGAATTGCTGCTTCACAGTGGCGACTTCGGCCGGTGTGACGCCGTTGGTTTTGATCTTGTTCAATTCCGCAATGAGCGCATTTTCGACCTGCTCGTGGCTGGTTCCCGGCGTCAGCGCGGCGTACATGGTATGCAGCGACAGATCGTGAAGCAGATCGATGCCCGCGCCCGCGCTCAATGCGAGGCCTTGATCGACGAGCGCGCGATAAAGACGCCCATTCTTGCCGGAACTCAAAATGGCGTCGAGCATCTCGAGTGCGGCCTGGTCGGCATCTCTGCCATTGGGAACCTTGTGAGCCACGATGATCGTCCCCAACTCGCCGGGCCGCTTGACCACGACGCGCCGTTCGCCGCTTTGTGCAGGCTCTTCGGTGTAGATCGCGGGGATCGGCGCGGGTGAATGCGGGTAGACGCCGTAATATTTCTTGATGAGTCCGAGAACCGAGTCGGCATCGATATCACCCACGACCGTCAGAACCGCATTGTTCGGCCAATAGAATGTATCGTAGAACTCGCGCAGCTCAGCGATTGGCACGTGTTCAATATCGCTCTTCCAGCCGATGGTCGGATGGTGATACGGCAGCGCCACGTAGGCCGCCTCCATGACTTCTTCGAGCAAGACACTTTCAGGATCGTTCTTGCCGCGCTCGTATTCGTTGCGTACGACGGTCATTTCCGCCTGCCGATCCGACTCGTGCAGCCAAAGGTGGCGCATGCGATCTGCCTCGATGGCGATATAGCTCTCGAGGTTCTCGCGGCCGATGGTGGCAAAGTAATTGGTGCGGTCAAAAGATGTCGTGGCGTTGAACTGCCCGCCGACGCGCTCCAGCATTTGCTTGATGCTGTTGCCCTTGGCGTCATTGAAGACCTCGCTGCCCTTGAACATCATGTGTTCGAGGATATGGGTTGAGCCGGTGGTACCGGTGACCTCGTTGCGTGAACCCACCTGATAAGTAACTTCAAACGTCACCACGGGCGCGGAGTGATCGGGCACCAGCAGCACGGTCAGCCCGTTGCTGTCGAGCCGGTATTCATCGATGCCGCCCAGCGATTTGACGTGTGAGAAGCCCGCCGACCCAGCGGCGGCCTCGGCTGGAACGGCGACCACCTTGGTCGGCGCGGCCGTCTTGGCCGGTCCTGCGGGTGCTGCCGGCACGGGCGGCGCGGCCTGCACGGCAATCGACCCCAATAGCAGCGTGGCGACGCCCGCCAAGTATGCCGAGCGCGCAGTGTGGTTGCCCTTTTCGAACATGCTTAATTCCACCATTCAACCGGGTATTTTCTAATTCTAACCTAAGGGGAAACCAACCGCGTCAGTCCGAGCACCGATCGCAGAAAGGGCGTCGGAATGTTCAGCAAAGCCGCAATCTCGACCACCGCGCCGAGTTGCGGATTGAGCTCGAGGGGCCGTCCGGCTTCAATGTCGGCGAGCATGGAGGTCTTGAAGTCGCCGAGCCGCTGAGTCACGCCGATGCGTTCCGCCGCAGTCATCGACACCGCCAACTCGAGCTCCTGCGCGCAAAGCTGCATTTCTTCCATCATGCGAATGCACAGTTCGCGCACATCCTCGTTCGCCAGCATCTTGGCGGTTCCGCAGCGCGTGAGCGCGCTCAAGGGATTCATGGTCATGTTGCCCCACAGCTTGGTCCAAACATCGCGACGGATGTTGCTGGATACCAAGGTATTGATGCCGCCGGCGCGCAGCGCCTGCGCCACCGATTCGAGCGCCGGCGGCGATGTGCCGCCGGGCGCGCCGAGAATGAGGCGATCGGCGGCCACGACTTGAGCGTGGCCGGGCGATGCGACGCGAACTGAGGCATGCACCACGGAGCCGAGAGTGCGCTCGCGCGGAAAGGTCTGCTGCTGCGACCCAGAAGGGTCCACGGACTTGAGCCGCGCATTGGCAAGCGGACCCGCGAAATCTTGGAAGAACCACCAGGGAATACCGTTGGTGCCGCTGATGACCACGCTTTGGGGGCCAAAAAGGGGGCACAGCTCGGGAGCCAGCGCCGGCAAGAGCTGCGCCTTCACCGTGAGCACGATGAAGTCGTGGATGCCGAGTTCGGCGGGTGAACCCGCCCGCGGGCGGCTGGTGCGAATGGAACCGCCCTGCTCCACTCTCAAGCCCGATTGGCACAGGGCGGCAAGCGTCGCACCGCGAGCAATCATGGACACGCGCCATCCGGCGCGGTCGAACGCGTCAGCGAACCATGCGCCGATGGCGCCCGCGCCGACAATCGCGACGGAAGTGTTCATAATGGACTGGCATTGTATAGAACTCCGCCGGCGCACCTCGTGGCCGAGCATAAGTAACGTCAGTTCTATTTAAATTGTCTAGATTGCTGTATTTAAAGGTAATTACTTGCCAAAGAATTCTCCCGCCGGCGCACCTTCCAAACCATGGGTAGCGCTGTTCGATTTGGACGGAACGCTGACGTGGCGCGACACGATGCTGCCCTTCTTGCTTGGCTTCTTACTGCGACGACCGCACCGCGCGCTGCGCTTCTGGCGCATGCCGGCTGTGCTATGGCATTTCTGGCGAGAGCGCGACCGCGGGGCGCTCAAGTCGAGCGTCATTCGCATGATCATGGGGGGCGAGAAGCGCGCGACACTGGACACGTGGGCGCAAACCTTCGTGGCCGGGCTCAAACCCAAGCAGCGCTTTCGTCCCGTTGCGCTGGCCGTGCTGGAGACGCACCGCGCGGCCGGCGATCACTTGGTTTTGTTGTCGGCCAGCCCGGACCTGTATGTTCCCTTGATCGGCCAACTATTGGGTTTCGAGCGGACGCTTTGCACGGAGCTTCAGTGGCAGGGTGACCGCCTCGACGGAGGATTAAAGACTCCGAACCGCCGCGGCGAGGAAAAAGTGCGTTGCCTCGAGTGGCTGCGCGAGCAGTATCGAAATGCGCCGGTGATTGCCTATGGCAATTCGGCCTCCGATTTGGATCACATGCGCGAGGCGGATCGGGCCCTTATGGTCAACGGCGACAGTGCCGCGCGCCGTCTGGCGGCGAAATGGGACGTTGCCGTTTCCTATTGGGACTAGTGCTTCGGCACTGTGCATTTGAGCGGCGTGCATGTTCCAGCTTTAAGGCGGGACGCTCAAACTCATAGTGCTGGACGAAAGGTCTCGACCGGCTACGATCAGTAGGGTGCCCTTCCTCGCGCTTCTAGGGCGAAAATCGGCTGTCGCCAACACTCGTCGGTAACGCCGGCATGTGATATCGATCGGCCTAGTTCTTGTCAGGACGAGCGCTACACCAACCGGTCAATATCACTGGGCAGCGCGATTCGGAACACGGCGCAGCGACTCGTGCAATTTGAGCAGCAGGCTCTCGGTGGTCGCCCAGTCGATGCAGGGATCGGTAATCGACATTCCATACTCGAGCTTGCTCAAATCCTTCGGTATGGCTTGGCTGCCGGCCTTCAAATGACTCTCGAGCATCAGGCCCACGATCGAGCGGTTGCCGTCCACGATCTGCGTGACGCAATTTTCGGCGACCAGCGGCTGCAGATCGGCGTCCTTGTTTGAATTGCCATGGCTGCAATCGACGACGATGGTGGCCGGCAATTCCGCTGCCTTGAGCTCGCGTTCCGCCACCGCGATGCTGACCGCATCATAGTTGACCCGGCCGCCGCCGCCGCGTAGCACGATGTGCGCGTGCTGATTGCCCTTGGTGCGAAATACCGCGGACTGACCCGTTTGCGTGATGCCAAGGAAGTGATGCGGATGCCGGACCGACCGCAGGGCGTTGATCGATGCGGCCAACGCGCCGTCAGTGCCGTTCTTGAATCCTACCGGGGTCGACAGACCGCTGGCCATTTCCCGATGGGTTTGCGATTCGGTCGTGCGGGCGCCAATGGCCGTCCAGGTAATCAACTCCGACAAATACTGGGGCATGATCGGGTCGAGAGCTTCGGTGCCCGCGGGCAGTCCCAATTCCGCCACGTACAGCAGCAACTCGCGGGCGAGCAGAATACCTTTCTCGATGTGGAACGAGTCGTCCAAATCCGGGTCGTTGATCAGTCCTTTCCAGCCGACGGTGGTGCGCGGCTTCTCGAAATACACGCGCATGATCAACAGCAGCGTCGAGCCGACCCGGCCCGCGAGTTCCTTGAGCCGCCCCGCATATTCTCGCGCCGCTGCGACATCATGGATCGAACACGGGCCCACCACCACGAACAGGCGCGGGTCGCGGCGCTCGAGAATCGCCCGCACGGCTTCGCGCGATTTGAACACGGTGTCCGCGGCCTTCGTGGTCAGCGGCAAGCGCCGCTTGACCTCTTCGGGCGTCGCCAGAAGATCGCTCGAGACGACATTGACGTTTTGCAGTTGATCTTGAATGGATGCCACGTTTGAGCCTACATCGATGTGCGAATGGTCCAAAGTTCCGGAAAGAACTTCAGCTCCAGCGCCTTGGTAAGGTATGACACGCCGCCGGTGCCGCCGGTTCCGCGTTTGTAGCCGATGATCCTCTCGACCGTTTTTACGTGGGCAAATCGCCACAGCTGGAATTTGTAGTCGAGGTCCACCAGACGCTCGGCCAGTTCATACAGATCCCACTCCTTGACGGAGTTGTGATAGACGCTGAGCCACGCCGCAGCCACCTGCTTGCTGGCCTGATAGGGTTGCGTGAAGTCGCGATCGATGGCCTCGGGGGGCACATCCAAACCGCGCCGGCTCAGCAGGCGCAGCACCTCATCGTACAGGCTGGGCGCGCGCAAAGCGCGCTCCAGCGTCTCAAACGTCGGCGGATCGTTGCGGAATACCTTGATGGTGTCGGCATTCTTGTTGCCGATCAGAAATTCCAGCATTCGATACTGCGGCGACTGAAATCCCGAGGATTTTCCCAGCGTATTGCGGAACGCGGAATAGTCATGCGGCGTGATCGTCGCCAGCACATCCCATGACTGCAGCAGCTGTTGTTGGATGGTCGAAACCCGTGCCAGCATCTTGAACGTCGGACCGAGATCGTCGCGCCGCACGCAATCGACTGTCGCATTGAGCTCATGCAGGCACAGTTTCATCCACAATTCCGATACCTGATGGATGATGATGAACAGCATCTCGTCGTGCTGATAGGACAATGGATGCTGTGAATCGAGCAATTTATCGAGATTGAGGTACTGGGAATAACTGAGCGCTTCGCTGAGGTCCCAGTGCACTTCCTCATCGCTCAAGTCCACGAAGGGTTTAACCCGTGGCGGCGTTTCGTTCATCTTAGTTCTTGAAGACCCAGGCGGGCACGGTGCGCCAGCCGGCCAGGAGCTCGCGGTCGAGGCGCCGGCAGTCGGGCTCGAGCTTCTCCACGAGTCGCCAGAAGGCCGCAGAGTGGTTCATGTGCTTGGTATGCGCGAGTTCGTGAACGAATAAATAGCGCACCACTTCCGGCCGCAGAAACACCAGAGAACAATTCAAGCTGACCGTGCCGCGCGTCGAACAGCTTCCCCAGCGGGTTCGCTGGCAGCGGATGCTCACGCGAGAAACGGAGTATTTCAATTCGGCCGCAAGCTGCAGCAGCCTCGGCGTCAGCCGCTGTTCGGCCGCGGCCTTCAGCCAGCCTTGTAGCAATACGCGTGCCGCGGAATCGTCGGGCGCGTGCACCACGATGCGGCCGCCGGCGTGTTCCAATTTGCGTGCGGGCGTGCGGTGCCATTCCACGGTCAAGAATTCGCCGGTGAATGCAAACTCAATCGTGGGCGGCACCGGTTCCATGGGAGCCACGAAGCAGCGCATCGCCGCGACCTTGCGGTCGATCCAGGGCGTGAAACGCTGCACGAAGTCGCGCACGGCATGCGCGTTGACACCGACCGGCACGACGATTTCCACGCGTCCGCCCACGTGCACCCGCGCCGTCAACCGGCGTGCGCGCGGACTCACCCTCACTGCGAATGGGTCGTTTACGCTGCGCGTCTCGAACAAGGATAACTGCGTGCCTTGTGGCTTCATCGCACTGAATCATACCAGGTTAGCGAAGCAACGAAGCGCACCGCCGCCGTCCAAGAGCAGGCCCTTAGGGTTTTGCCAATAAGGTCAGCTGACGCTGCGCCGCTTTGTAATCCGGCGCGGCCAGCAACGCCTTCTCAATCCAGTTGCGCGCGCCCAGGTGGTCGCCGCGAACTTGCAGCTCATGACCCAGTGCCAGGTACGCCTCCGCATGACCCCAACCCGGCGCGTCATTGCTGGTGCCGGAAGATTGCTCGAACAGCTGCGCTGCCAGTTGCAATTCGGTGAAGGCCTGTTGACTCTGTGGCGAACCCGCTTTCGCGTGACGCATATCCTCCGAGGCGGACAGCAGCACCGCGCGTGGATTGCGCGGTGCCAATTTAAGCGCGGATTTGAGCCGATCGGCCGCGCGGGACCGCAACAGCACGGCCTCGAGCAATTTCAGGTCCGCGAGCCCGGAATAGCATGCGGACTGCAGCACCATGCCCTCGGCCGACTTGACATCCTGGTCGATCACCGGCTTCAGCTGGTCGATGCACTGCGAATACGCCGCTTCCGCACCACGAAGGTGCCGTTCGCGCGCCAATTGAGCGAAGCGGTACTCCGCGTGAGCCAGGTGATAGCGCGAAGCGATGTCCCCGGAGTCGCCGTCGACGCGGGTCTTAAGATTTTGAATGAGATTGGTCAGGCTGTTGCTATCCTCCGTTTGGTAGGCATAGTCGATCCGAGCCTGGGTATCGCCGCCTTCCTGCGCCTGCGCCGCGACCGCGGTCAGCAGCACGGCGGTTAACAGAATGTTTCTCATCGGCATCTGGTTTCCCGCGCTTAGAATGCAGGCGAAGATATCACAACGAGGTTTCGGATCTTGAGCTTGGATTTGATAGATATTGGATCGAACCTGACACATCAGAGTTTCACGGCGGATCGTGACGCGGTGATGGCGCGCGCCTGGGAGGCCGGCGTGCGTCGCCAGGTGATCACGGGCGCGGATCTTGCCGGTTCCAGCCAGGCTGCCGCCCTCGCCGCCCAGCATCCGAAGCGTCTTTGGAGCACGGCGGGAGTGCATCCCCATCATGCGCAATCTTTCGTAGCCGCGCAGCGCGAGGAGTTGATCGGCCTTCTGCAGCTTGAATGTGTCGTCGCGGTGGGCGAATGCGGCCTCGACTATTTTCGCAATCTCTCGCCGCCTGACGACCAACGCCGTGCGTTCATCGCGCAGTTGGAAATCGCCGTGCAAGTGCGCAAGCCGGTTTTTCTGCATCAGCGCGATGCGCATGCCGATTTCACGGCAATCTTGCAAGAATTCGCCGGCCTATGCCCTGGCGGCGTGGCGCATTGCTTCACGGGAGGCGAAGCGGAACTGGAAACCTACTTGGGCTTGGGTCTTTATATCGGGATTACGGGCTGGGCTTGCGATGAGCGCCGCGGAATCGAGCTCAGACACAGTGTGCCGCGTATTCCGGCCGACCGGCTGCTGATCGAGACGGATGCCCCCTATCTGTTGCCGCGGGACCTAAAGCCGGCTCCCAGGTCACGGCGCAACGAGCCCTGCTACCTGCCGCATATTGCGGCGACGGTCGCGCGCCTGCGCGGGGAAACGCTCGAGGCCGTCGCTGCGGCCACCACGCGGAACGCCGTGGCGCTGTTTGCGCTTTCGGATTCCTAAAATAGCGCTTATAGATTCGTAAACAAGTGCGGGCTCGGCCGCAATTGCGCGACGAGGCGGCTCCAGGCCTCTTGATATTGATCCGGCTCGAATGTCGGGTCGCCGCGTGCGACCACGGGAAATTCCACCTCGATGCCATCGAGCATCACCACCCACTTCGGGATTCCCTTGGTGAATTTGCCGACATTGGAGAACAGCAGCCGTCCCTCGACGGGTACTTCCCCGACAATGGCCTTGACCGCGGCGATGCGGTCATAGAGGGCCGGCTGCGGATTGTCGAAGGTATAGCGGTGACCGCGGCCCATTACGGTCCAGTCGCTCATTTGATCGCCGCCGAAAATCAGTCCGGCGACGCGGCGCGTGTCGAGAACCAGGATTCCGCGCGGAGTCAGAAGGATATGGTCGATATGAATGAAGCCGCCCATTCCGTCCGGCACGAGAACCTGGTGGGCAGCGGCCGCTGCGACCCGTTCCAGGCGCGCCAGCAGCGATTTTCGACGCGCGCGGCGCTGATAGGCGCGTAGCACGAAAAAACCGAGCGCTGCCAGCAGCAGCGCTGCCGCGCCAATTCCGATCCACTGCGGTTCGATTGGGATGCCGGTCATGCTAGCGCTGCGCCCAATGCCTCGAGCGTCGGCGGTACATCCACGCTATGCTCGGGCAGGCTCAGGAGCCGGGCGAGGCTGTCCGGGACGGCAATCGGCCTGCCGATGATGGGCTCCACGATTTCATTGAACTTCGCCGGATGCGCGGTGGCAACCACCACCCACGGTTGCTCGCGCCGCTGCTCCGCGCTCAAGCGGCTGTAGACTTCCGCGGCAGTCGCGGTGTGCGGGCACCATTCGCGTCCGAACTGCATGAAGTCCCCTCCAATTCGAGTGCGGATTGTAGCGTCATCGACCGTGTCCGCGCTCAAATGTTCGCGCATGGTGTCCAGCGTAGGATACAGCGCGCGAATACGTTCCATGTTGCTGGGATTGCCCACATCCATGGCGGACGCCAGCGTCGCAACGCTGGGCCGCGGCTGCCACCGGCCTGTCGCCAGGAAATCCGGCACCGTGCGGTTGCTGTTATGAGCCAGGATGATCCGCGCCAGCGGAAATCCCATGGCGCGAGCCCAGAGCGCCGCGCAGGCGTTGCCTAAATTCCCCGCGGGAATGATGTAGGAAGGCTTGGCTTTGGTGGCGCTGGCGATCTCAAGACTCGAGGCGGCGTAGTACACCATCTGCGGCAGCAGGCGGCCGATATTGATGCTGTTGGCTGAACTGAAGCGAAACTTGCGGTTCATGACCGGATCGCGGAACGCTTTCTTGACCAATTCCTGGCAATCGTCGAACGTACCATCGATGCGCAGCGCCAACACGTTATCGTCCCAACAAGTCAATTGCCGCTCCTGGCGCGGACTGACCAGCCCCTTCGGGTAGAGGATGACCACCCGCGCCCAGGGTCGGCGATGAAACGCAGCGGCCACGGCGCCCCCGGTATCGCCCGAGGTGGCGACCAGGATCGTCAGCGGTTGGCCGGCGGCGCTTCGCTTTAGGCGCTGCTGACACTCCGCCAGAAATCGAGCACCGAAGTCCTTGAATGCCGCCGTGGGTCCGTGATAAAGCTCCAAGACATACAGCGGATCAGGGCAAGCTATGATTCGCGCGGTCGGAGCAGGAAAATTCAGCGCAGCATCGGCGATTGGGCCGAGTTCATGCTCTAAATCGTCGCCCGCAAAAAATCCGGCCAGAGCTGCGCGCGCAATTTGCGGCACGCCGGCGCCGGCCAGGGAAGCATGCGCATCAATCGTCGGAATCTTCTCCGGTACAAACAGGCCGCCGTCCGGGGCTAAGCCCTGGGCAATGGCCTGGCTCAGGCTCACGCGCGCCGCCCCGCCGCGGGAACTTTCAAACCACAAACGCGACATCAGGCCTTCACCACCCGGGCGCCGTAGTTATGCATTCGAGAGACCCAGGAGTCGCTCTGCAACTTGTGCGCGGCAAAAGCCGCAACCATGGCGCCGCGCACCGCTTCGGCGTGTTGAATTGCCGACCAGGCGAACACCGCCGGACCGGCTCCGGAGATCGAGCAACCCAGCGCGCCGGCCGACATGGCGGCACGCTGAACATCCTTGAAGCCCGGGATGAGCGAGTGGCGTTGCGGCTCGATGATCACGTCATTGAAGGACTCGCGAATCATCTCCAAATCATTTGAATAGCAGCCGCTGATGAAGCCGGCAAGGTTGGCGCTTTGCCAGACAAAATCCGACCGGCTCACGTTGATATTGAGGATGGCGCGGGCCTCGCGCGTCCCCAGGTACATATGGGGATGGACCAGCACGCAACGCAGTGCCCGCGGGACCGGGATCTGCTTCACCCGCGGATTGTCGATGCCGACGGTGAGGACCAGGCCGCCGTACAGGCATGGCGCGATGTTGTCGATATGCGCCGCACCGCTCGCGATGATTTCGCCCTCCATGGCAAATTTGAGCAGTTGCAGTTGGGGTGCCGGTGCCTCGAGCAAGGCATTGGCCGCGACGACCGCGGCTACCGCGGAGGCCGCCGAGCCGCCCATTCCGGATCCCAACGGGATGCCCTTTTCGATTTCCAATTCGAAGCCAAATCCGGGCGATAGCGCCTCATGCATGGCCTGCACCGCACGGCCGGCGGTGTTCTGCTGCGGGTCCACGGGCAAGTCGCCGGCCAGCCCGGTAATCGAGCAAATTCGAACCTCGTTTTCCTCGATGCGCCGGATGCGCACACGGTCGCCAACCTTATCGACTGCATGGCCCAAAATGTCGAAGCCAATGCCGACATTGGCGACAGTGGCGGGCGCAAAGGCGGTAACGTCGGTGAGCACTTGATGTCCTCGCTAAATGTGCGCGCCGAGATAGGCGGACAGGCGCAATAGATCCGAAAATACGCCCGCCGCGGTCACTTCGGGGCCGGCGCCCGGCCCCTGAACGATCAGCGGGTTGTCGCAGTAGCGGCGCGTTGCGAAGCGCACCACGTTGTCGGTGAGCGCGATATTGGCAAAGGCGTGCTTGCCGTCCAACCGCATCAAGCCCACCGTCGCCCGGCCGCCGGCATCGATGCGGCCGACATAACGCAACACCTGATTCTTCTTGCGCGCGTCGGCCAGTGCGGCCGCCATCGCGGCGTCCGACTCCGGCAGGCGCGACATGAATTCATCGACGCTGCACTGGGAAAGCGCTGCGGGCACCAGGCCTTCGACCTGAACGTCGGATATTTCCAGAGTCAGGCCCATTTCACGGCCGAGTATGATCAGCTTGCGCGCGACGTCCATGCCCGATAAATCGTCGCGCGGATCGGGCTCCGTATAGCCCTTCGCCCTGGCGGCGCGGACAATCGAGGAAAACGACTCGCTGCCGTCGAAGACATTGAACAGATACGCCAGCGTGCCGGACAAGATCCCCTCGATCTGCTTGATGTCATCGCCGGTTCCGCGCAGATCACGCAGTGTTTGGATCACCGGCAATCCCGCGCCCACGGTGGCTTCGTACAAATAGTGGGTTCCCGCCGCCCGCTTTGCCTCGTGCAGCGACCGGTAGTACGGCAGCGCGCCGCTGTTCGCCTTCTTGTTCGGCGTTACGATGTGAATGCCGCGCGACAGCCAGTCGCAATATTGACCGGCAACCTCGGCGCTCGCCGTGCAATCAATCAGCACCGCGTGCGGCACATAGTCCGCCTGCACATGGTTGATGAATTTTTGAAGGTCCAAAGGCTCGCCCGCCTCCGCCAGGCGCTCGGCCCAGCGGCTCAAGTCCACCGAGGTCTCCTCGAGCAACATGCGTTTGGAACTGGCGATGCCGCGCACGCGCAAGTCCAGATTCAGCTCCCGCAAGCGTTCAATTTGCGTGGCCATTTGCGCCAGGAGCACGCGTCCGACAGTGCCCGGCCCGATCAAGCCGATCGACAACGTGTTGGGCGACAGATAAAAGGCGGCATGCACCGCGCGCAATGCTCTGGCCGCTCCCTTGCCGTCGACCACGACCGAGATGTTGCGCTCAGAGGCACCCTGCGCAATCGCGCGCACGCTGATCGCCGCGTCGCCGAGCGAATTGAAGACCTTTGCCGCGACGCCATGTGCGCCGGCCATACCGTCGCCGACGACTGCCAGAATGCTCATGCCAAGCGCGACCTCGACGTGCTGAATTTGTCCGTCGCGCAATTCCGCATCGAAGGCGCGGCGCACCGCCTCTTCGGCCCGCACGGCTTGTGCTTCGGGAATCGCAAAGCAGATTGAGTGCTCCGAGCTGCCTTGGGAAATGAGGATGACCGAAATTCCGGTGTCGCGCAGCGCGCCGAACAGGCGATGCGCCGTACCAGGAACACCAATCATGCCCGCGCCCTCGAGATTCACCAGAGCCACCGGATCGATGGTCGTGATGCCTTTCACCTTGAGGGCCGAAACCGGGTTGGCGCAAATCAGCGTGCCGCGTTTTTGCGGCGCGAAGGTGTTGCGGATGAAAATCGGGATGTCTCGCGCCACTGCCGGCGCCATGGTCTGCGGATGAATGACCTTCGCGCCGAAGTAAGCCAGTTCCATTGCCTCGTTGTACGAGAGCTGATCGATGGCTTGTGCATTCGGCACCAGGCGCGGATCCGCCGACAGCACGCCGTCGACGTCGGTCCAGATGGTGATTTCGATGGCGTTCAGGAGCGCCCCGAAAATCGAGCCGGAAAAATCGCTGCCGTTGCGGCCCAGAGTGGTCTGCTTGCCCTTGGTCGTGGTGGCGACGAAGCCGGTCACAATGAGCCTGCCTAAGAAATTCGGCGGGACGATTTTTTGCAGATTGGCCTCGCTCGCCGCCCATTGCACCGCGGGCCCGAGCGAACCCCATTCGACGATGATGACCTCGCGCGCATCGATCCACAGAATTTCGCCCTCGACCCGGGCGCGCTCACGCAGGAACGGCGCGAACAAGCGCGTGGACCATATTTCCCCGAAGCCGGAAATGACATCGCGCATCGTGTAGGTCGAGGACCGGATGAGGCGTACGGTGTGCAGCATGCCGGCAATGTCCAGGCAATCCCGCTCGAACTGCGCCTTGTAGCTTTCGAAGGCAGGCTTCGAGATCAGCTCGGCCGCCAGATCCAGATGCCGCGCCTTCAGCGCACGAATCGCCGCGCCGAATTCCTTGTTGGGTTGTTCCGCCAGGGCGACCAGCTCGAGCAGCGAGTCCGTAACGCCGCGGCAGGCGGATAGCACGATGGCCTCGCGCGGGTTGGAGGACGCCTCGACGATCTCTGCCACCCTGCGGAAGCAAGCAGCGTCTGCGACGCTGGATCCCCCAAATTTATGAACCACCCACTTATCCATACTGCACACGCGCCTCAAGCTACCTCGGCGTTCCTCGCGCTCCAAGCGGCAAACATTGTTGAAATCCGGCGGCAAGCCGCTAGACAGCTCAGAACTCTAATCGTACCCAAGGGAGCCTAGCAAGCGATTCCGTTGGCGTTTTAGGCTCTGCCACGCCGTGAATTGCCGCTTGCGCGGCCGGATTTCGGCAGTCCGGTGTGCTGAGTACGGAACGGACGCCTTGGCGCTGCGTGGCTTGCGCCCAGGGGTTGATAGGCGGGGATCAAGTGCTGCTTGCCGTTGCCGATCAAGTCGGCGCGACCCATGCGCTTCAAGGCATCGCGCAGCAGCGGCCAGTTTTGCGGATCGTGATAGCGCAAAAACGCCTTGTGCAGGCGGCGCACCTTGATGCCCTTCGGTATCACGACCTCTTCGCTCGAGCGGCTGATCTTCTTCAGGGGATTCTTGGCCGAGTGATACATGGCGGTCGCGGTCGCCATGGGCGACGGCAAAAAGGCCTGCACTTGATCGGCACGGAAGCCGTTCTTCTTGAGCCACAACGCCAGCTCCAGCATGTCGATATCGCGCGTCCCGGGGTGGGCGGCGATAAAGTACGGAATCAGATATTGTTCCTTGCCCGCTTCTTTCGAATATTTGTCGAATAGCTCCTTGAACCGGTAGTAGCTGCCGACGCCGGGCTTCATCATTTTCGACAGGGGACCATCGCCGATGGCCTCCGGCGCAATCTTCAGATAGCCGCCGGTGTGATGCGTCGCCAACTCCTTCACGTACTCCGGCGACTCGACCGCCAGGTCGTAGCGAACACCGGATGCGATCAATACCTTCTTGACGCCCTTCAGGGCGCGTGCGCGGCGATACAAACTGATGAGCGGCGCGTGATCGGTGTTGAGATTTGGACAGATTCCCGGGAATACGCAGGAAGGCCGCCGGCATGCCGACTCGATCACCGGGCTCTTGCAATGCAGCCGATACATGTTGGCGGTCGGACCGCCCAGATCCGAGATCACGCCGGTGAATCCCTTGACGTCATCGCGAATGGTCTCGATCTCGCGAATCACGGAGTCCTCCGACCGACTCTGAATGATTCGACCTTCATGCTCCGTGATCGAGCAAAATGTGCATCCGCCGAAGCATCCGCGCTGAATGGCGACCGAGAATCGAATCATGTGATAGGCAGGAATCTTCGCCGTGCCATAGCTGGGATGCGGGCGCCGCGCATACGGCAATTCGTAGATCGCGTCCATGTCCGCGGTGCTCAACGGGATCGGCGGCGGATTCAGCCACAACTCGAGGCTTGCGTGCCGTTGCACCAACGCGCGCGCGTTGCCCGGATTTGATTCCATGTGCAGGATGCGCGACGCATGTGCATACAACACCGCATCCTTGCTGACCTGTTCGAAGGAAGGCATGCGAATGACGCTGTGCTCGCGCTGAGCGTTCGGTACCTTGCGGTAGAATTTCACCACTTTTTCGGCCGGCGCCGGCGTCCCCGCCGCGGCCGGCGCCGCTGCAGGGCCCGAGGGCATTGCGGGCAGAGAAGCGCTTCGGCGCTGCTCTTCGCTGGCGTACGGATCCACGGGCGGGTTCAGCGCGCCAGGCGTATCCAATTCGCTCGAGTCGATTTCCACCCATCCGGCAGGCATGCCGCGGCGCAGATAAGCAGTGCCGCGCAAATCGGTGATGTCGTTTATCGATGCACCATCGTGCAAGCGCTGCGCGATCTCGCCAATCTGCCGCTCTGCATTGCCGTATACCAATAGATCCGCTTTCGAATCGACCAGAACGGAGCGGCGTACCTGTTCGGACCAGTAGTCAAAATGAGCGATTCGCCGCAGGCTGGCTTCGATGCCGCCGACGACGATCGGCGTGTGCTTGAATGCCTCGCGGATTCGCTGTGAATAAACGATGACGCAACGATCCGGCCGCTTGCCGCCAAGACCGCCGGGCGTGTACGCGTCGTCGCTTCGGACCCGCCGATCCGAGGTGTAGCGATTCACCATCGAATCCATGTTGCCGCCGGTCACGCCAAAGAACAGTCGCGGCTCACCGAGCGCCTCGAAATCTCGAGTGCTGTGCCAATCCGGCTGCGCGATGATGCCCACCTTGAAACCTTGCGCCTCGAGAACCCGCCCAATGATGGCCATCCCGAAACTCGGATGATCGACATAGGCGTCGCCGGTGACGATGATGACATCGCATTGCGTCCAGCCGAGGGCCGCCATTTCCTCGCGCGAGGTTGGCAGAAAGGTCGCCGGCGTTGCGCCGGCGACACGAGCATTAGTCTGCGAAAATAAGGGGGCGGCGCCTTGCACGCCCGCGATTAGGCCTGATTGCAAGGCTTAAGTACAACGAATCCCGTCACCCAAGATCAATGGGGTAATAGATCTGGGCATCTTCGCGCTGCACCAACAACGCAACATTGTGCCCCGCCCGGGCGACCTCGCGCTTCAAGTCGGCCACAGTGGCAACCCCTACCCCGTTGACGCCCAGTACCACGTCTCCGGGTTGCAAGCCGGCGGCCAACGCCGGGCCGGTGACGTCCTCGACCAGCAGACGCCCCTTGGTGTGCAATTCCTGCTGTTCGCTGGGCTGCAGCGAGCGCAGCGAGAGCCCAAGCTTGCCGCCCCCGTCCTCGCCGCGGGTTTTTGCGACCTGCGTGGCCGAATCCTCCAGCAACACGGTCTTGACGTTCACTTCCGTCGCCTTGCGATCATGCCAAATTCCCAATCGCGCCTGGCTGCCGGGAGGCAGCTGGGAAATAATGGCGGGCAGGTCGTAGGAATGGTCGACATTGCGTCCGTTCACGCTGGTGATTACATCGCCCGCCTTCAGCCCGGCTTTCTCGCCCGGACCGGTCGGATCCACCGAACTGATCAGTGCGCCGTGCGGCGTGGTAAGCCCGAAAGACAGCGCCAACTGCTGGCGAATATCCTGAACCGACACACCGATGCGGCTGCGAATCACCTTGCCGTTTTTCTGCAGCTGATCCTTCACGCCCAGTGCCGTATCAATGGGTATGGCGAACGAGACGCCCATATAGCCGCCGGTGCGGCTGTAAATCTGCGAATTGATGCCGATGACCTCGCCGTCGATGTTGAACAGCGGGCCGCCGGAATTACCCGGATTGACGGCCGCATCGGTCTGAATAAAGGTCACATAGTTGGTGGTGCTGCTGCCGTCGATCAACGGACGGCCGATCGCGCTGATGACCCCCGCCGTCACGCTGTTCTCAAAGCCGAACGGCGAGCCAATGGCAATGGCCCATTGACCGGGACGCAGTTTCGACGGGTCTCCAAACCGCACGGTCGGCAGGCCGGTCGCAGCAATCTTGATCAACGCCACATCGCTGGGTTTGTCGATGCCGATGACCTTCGCGGTGAATTCCCGCCGGTCCGTGAGCGTTACCGTGACTTCGGAAGCATCGGACACCACGTGCGCGTTGGTCAGTACATAGCCGTCCCGGCTGACGATGAATCCCGAGCCCACACCCCTGCTCGGGGGGGCGCGCTCTGGATTCGGCGTCTGAAAGCGGCGGAAGAATTGGGACAGCGGATCGTCGGCATCCCCTTGGCCATTGGGTCCGCCGGGCCCCAAGGTCTTCTGCGGCTTTTCCGTGACGCTGACGTTGACGACCGCACCGCCCGCCTCGGCGACCAGACCCGAAAAATCCGGAAGCCCCGTGACACGCCCGGCGGGCGAGCTTGCGGGGGCCAAAGCCGCCACAGTCGGCGCGACGGTTTGCGCAGGCCCTGAGCCTGCGTCCGAGCGCTGATGAGCGATGATCAATACAAAGGTGGCCGCGACCGCTGCGAGCGACCAGGTTCTGATGCTTCCCATTGAAATAAGTCCTCTGACCTAAAAAGATTCTGGATTCAATGACTGACCCTGAACTGGGGCGTTGGTTGCAATTTTCCAGGCCAAACGGGGTATTTTTCAAGGTATCTGCGCGTCTGGGGGCCCGAAATGTGAATTCCCCACGGGTAATGCGGGGGTATCAGCGACTACCCTTATCGGCATGGCAGACGTGGGTCCAATCTTGGTGGTGGTCGGAGGAGACACCAAACGCATCCAATGGCTCACTCATCATGTGACAAGCCACTGGCCTACCGCGCAGGTCACAACCCTGCGGGCCGGCGAATCCGCGCCCCTGAGCCGGTTGATCAGCGAGCGCACCCCGGATGCCGTCCTGTTGCAAGCCGATTTCGCCAATGAGGCCCTGTCTACTGCCGTCCTCGGCAGCCTGACCCAACTGCTGCGGGTGCAGCCCGCGCTGTACTGCATTTTGCTCGCGGAAAACGGCAGTGAACTGTCGGCGGTCCGCGCGCTGAAAGGCGGCGCCAAGGACTATCTGCCCCTGGCGCAAATCACCAAGGACCAGCTGCTCACCGCGGTCGGCGAAGCCACCTCCAAACGGCGCGTTGCCGCGCAAGCGGCCGCCATGATGGCGCAGAGCGAAAATTCGACCATTGTCGAAGTGCCCGGCTATTCCATCGTCAAGGAAATTGCCACCAGCAATTTCTCATCCGTGTTTCTTGCGCGCAGCGAGCGGCTGCGCAGAAACGTCGTGCTCAAAGTGATGACGCGCGGCGAGTCTGAGCGGGAAATGGGCGATGCGGAGCGCTTCCAGCGTGAATACGAGATCATTTCCAGCATCACGCATCGCGCGATCGCGGAGATTCATGACTTCGGTTCCCAGCCAGGGCATTTATACCTGGCGATGGAATATTTCCCCTGCGGCGACCTGCGCGATCGTTTGCGCAATCCGTTGAGCGTGGACGAGAGCCTCTACTATCTGCGCGCCATCGCCGAAGCACTGCGCGTCATCCACGTCTTTGGAATCTTGCATCGGGACCTCAAGCCCGCGAACGTCATGTTGCGAGAGGACAATTCTCCGGTGCTGATCGATTTTGGACTGGCGCGGCGCTCGCTCGATGAGATCGGCACTACCGGCGTGGGTCAGGTGCTCGGCTCTCCTTACTACATCAGTCCCGAGCAGGCGCAAGGCCAGCGCGTGGATGGGCGCACCGACCTGTATAGCTTGGGCGTGATGTTTTACGAAATGCTCACGGGCCAAAGACCCTACGCCGGCCGCAGCGCCGTGGCCATCATGTCGCAGCACACAAGCTCGCCGGTACCGCAGTTGCCCGAGGCCACCTCCATGCAGCAACCCCTGCTGGACCGGCTCATGGCGAAACAGCAGAGCGCCCGCTATGCCTCTGCGGATGAATTGCACGCAGACCTGGGTCCGATCGCGGCCGTGGCCTGAGCCAAACGTCCAATAACGTCCCATAGCGTGACGCCCGTCACAGAGCGCCTCGGCGGCTATTAATAAGTAAATCGCCTGCCCTAGGCTGTGAAACCCATCATCCCCCGCCTGCCCGGGGTTTGGCACCCTGTTGCGGCCATGTTCATCTCCGTTAAACGCCACGAGCGCGAAAAACAGGAACTCGTCGACGCCAGCAATCGGCTGACGGACGCCATATTGAAGACAAGCGCCATCGGCCTGTTTCTGATGGACTCCAAAGGCAGGATCCAGCCGCAGGTTTCGGAGTCCCTGGGTCCGTTGTTTCGCCGCCAAGATTTTGCCAGTCTCACCGTCGAGAAATTGATCGGTCCGTTGGTTTCCGCCAAGACCTTGAGCGTCGTGCGCACTTACATCGCGCGCCTGCTCGAACTTGCGCGCGGCGAGACCGAAGCGGCCAATCCGCTTCAAGACGTGGAAGTGAAATTGACGAATGCGGACGGCAGCTCCACCATGGCGCACTATTCCTTCGAATTCAGCAGCGTCGAGATACCGCACGAGCCCCGTTCCTGGATGGTTCGGGTCACCGACATCACGGCACGCGTGCAGGAGCTGCGGGAGCTGGAAGACTTGCGCGTCCACGTGCTGACGCAGGGCGAGATCCTGCGCGGCGTGCTGCAGGCCGGAGGTGCGCGCTTCGGGGCCTTCCTGCAACGAACCGACGCGTCGATGAAGACCATCAATGGCGTGTTGAAAAAGCCGGCGCGCGAGGCTGGGGCGTTTCGCCACAAACTCGAGGAGACGCTGGAGGAAGTCGACCGCATACGCCGCGATGCCGCGGCACTCAAGCTATCCGGGCTGCAGAGCGCCGCACGCGAGTTCGAAGACGCGTTGCAGGACCTGCGCAGCCGCCAAACCTTGAGCGGCAGCGACTTTCTGCCGCTGGCCGTCAAGCTCGACTCCTTGTACGGACAATTCGTCCTGCTGCGATCACTAACCTCGCAGGCGGGTCCCGCGCGCGAAGCGGAGGCCGTTACTCCGGAGGCGCGCATCACAGAGAACGGCACCCAAGTCATCGAAGCCCCCAAGTTCTTCGCTGAAATGGCACAGAATGCCGCTCCCCTCGCGCAGCGCATGGCCGCCGTCGGCAGCCTCGAAAGCACCCTTGCGACGCTGACCGACCTGGTGGCGCAGGAAAATCAAAAAAACGTCGTTCTTTCGTGTCAAGGCTTGGAGCTGGTTCCACCCCGCTATCAAGCCACGGTGAAGAATATCGCCATCCAGCTGATTCGCAATGCCGTGTTTCATGGCATCGAGATCGCAGCGGAGCGCGACCAAGCCGGTAAGCCGAACATTGCCACCCTGCAGCTCGCGTTCAATGCGACTACGGGCGGCGGCTTCGAGCTGCTGTTTCAGGACGATGGGCGGGGCCTGGATCCGGACAAAGTCCGCGAGGTCGCCGTTGCCAAGGGGTTGCTGAGCGCCGATGAGGCACGCGAGTTGCGGGATCGTCAGGCAATCAAACTGATTTTCAAGTCAGGCTTTACGACCATGCCTGATACCGGAGACACCAAACATGGCAGCGGCATGTCGCTCGTGCGACGCTATGTGCACGAGGCCGGCGGAAAAATCGCGCTGGCCAGCAACGTCGGTCAGGAGACGCGCTTTAAAGTGACGCTCCCCGCGGTCGAAGCGGCCGCTGACGCGCAGGTCGCCTGAAGAAATTCTAAAGCGGCGCGAGCTCGACCAAAATCGCGCCCGCCTGAACCCGGTCAGCCAATCCAAACGCAACTCGGGATACGACACCGTCATAGGGCGCCGTCAGGGTGTGCTCCATCTTCATGGCCTCAACGGTGATCAGGGGCGCGCCGCGTGCCACGCGCTCGCCGGCGGCGACGTGCAGCGCCACGATCGTGCCCGGCAGCGGCGTGAGCAAAGAGCCCTGCTCCGTACCGCCAACCGCTTGCAACGCATCGTCGGTGCCGATCATCGTCAATGCCGCATGCAGCCCGTCCCTATACAGATGCAGCACCGGTGGTGCCTCGAACACGTGAACCTTCCACACTTCGCCGTCGCACTCCGCACTCAGCGATTCCGCATCGCGGGAAACGACTTGCACAGTCATTTCCTTCGCGCCGGTGCGTGCCAGATATCGATCCGGCGCCGCCAGATCGAGCGTGACGCTGCGCGATCCGAAGCGCCAGACCGTGCTCGACGGTGCGGCCGGGCGCCAGCCGCGCGTGTCCGCCCATAGGGCATTCGCGTCGGTGCGGCGTGCCGCGCACCACACAGCCGCAAGCGCGATGTCGAGGTCGGTCGCATCCGCATCGCCGAAGCGCAGCTGCGCGCGGCGAACATTGAGAAAATCCGTCGCCACCGCGGCGCGCCGAAATACCTCATCGGCAAGCACACTTGAAAGCAGCGCCCGATTGGTCTCGACACCGGCGATCTCGATCTCGCCCAGCGCACGCTGCAGCAGATCGATGGCAGTGGACCGCGAATCGCCCCAGGCGATAACTTTTCCGAGCATTGGATCGTAATAGGTCGATACTTCATCGCCCTCTTCGACGCCGGTATCCTGGCGCAACCCTTGGGATGCCGCGGCCCATCGCAGGTGTACAATCCGTCCTACGCTCGGCAAATAGTCGTGCGCGGGGTCCTCTGCATACAGGCGCGCTTCGATGGCGCAGCCCTGCCGTTTGATCTCAGACTGTGTCAACGGCAGGCGCTCTCCTTGCGCAATTCGCAGCTGCCACTCGACCAGATCGAGCCCGGTGATCATTTCCGTCACGGGATGCTCCACCTGCAGCCGCGTGTTCATTTCCATGAAATAGAAATCTTGCGCCTCATCGACCAGAAATTCGACCGTACCCGCGCCGACATAATTCACGGCCTGCGCCGACTTCACGGCGGCTTGCGCCATCGCGGCACGAACGTCATCGCGCAGTCCGGGAGCCGGCGCCTCTTCGATGATTTTCTGGTGGCGGCGCTGCACCGAGCAATCCCGATCGAACAGACTCAAGGTCTGTCCGTGCGAGTCGGCAAAAATCTGGACCTCCACGTGGCGCGCCTTGGGAAAGTAGCGCTCCATCAACAAACGGTCATCGCCGAATGCGGTTCGCGCCAGACGCTGCGCCGACTCGACGGCTGCGGCAACCTCAGCCGCGGAATTGACGACCTGCATGCCCTTGCCGCCGCCGCCGGCGCTCGCCTTGATGATGAGCGGAAATCCCACGCGCGCCGCTTCCTCGGCGAGGCGCTGCGGCGTCTGATCGCTGCCGTGATAGCCCGGAGCCACCGGCACGCCGACCGCCGCCATGGCGGCTTTCGATGCGCTCTTGGACCCCATGGATCGGATTGCCGCCGCCGGCGGACCGACGAAAATCAGGCCCGCATCGGCGCAGGCTTGCGCGAATGCGGCGTTCTCCGATAAGAATCCATAGCCGGGATGAATGGCATCCGCACCCACGCGCCTGGCAAGCTCGATGAGCTTGCCGATATTGAGGTAGCTGTCGGCGGCGGGTGCGGCTCCCAGGCGATAGGCTTCGTCGGCGACGCGCACGTGCTGGGCGTTTCGATCCGCATCCGAATACACCGCAATGCTCCGCACGCCCAAGCGCCGGGCGGTGCGCGCGATGCGACAGACAATTTCGCCGCGGTTCGCAATCAACAGGCGTCTGATCATCACGCCGCTCACATGCGAAACACGCCGAAGCGCGTCTCCGGAATCTCTTGGGCGCGCGTCAGCGCGAGGGCTAATCCTAAGATGCGGCGCGTGTCGAGCGGATCGATCACGCCATCATCCCAGAGACGCGCCGACGCGTAGTACGGATGCCCCTGCCGCTCGAATTGCTCGCGGATGGGCGCCTTGAGCTTCTCCTCGTCGGCCTCGCTGAAGGTCCCACCGCCGCGCTCCAAGGCCTCGCGCTTGATCGTTGCCAGCACGCTCGCTGCCTGCTCGCCTCCCATCACCGAGGTCCGTGCATTCGGCCACTGAAACAAGAAACGGGGGCTGTAGGCGCGGCCGCACATCGCATAGTTGCCGGCGCCGAAGCTGCCGCCGATGACCACCGTGTACTTCGGCACCGCGGCGCAGGCCACGGCCGTCACCAATTTCGCCCCGTCCTTGGCGATACCGCCGGCTTCAGCGGCTTGCCCGACCATGAAACCGGCGATGTTCTGCAGAAAAACCAACGGTATGCCCTCGCGACAGCACAACTCGATGAAATGCGTGCCCTTGAGCGCGCTCTCGGAGAACAAGATGCCGTTGTTCGCCAAAATTCCCACGGTCGTGCCATGGATGTCCGCAAAGCCGCACACCAGCGTGGTGCCGTAGAGCGCTTTGAATTCGTCGAACCACGCGCCATCCACCAGTCGCGCGATGAGCTCGTGCACATCGTAGGGCTTGCGTGAGTTCTGCGGGATGATCCCGTACAGCTCGGTCGCGTCGAACGGATTGTCCAGTCCGCCGGCGGGAGAAGTGGTTGCCGCGGCGCGCAGACTGGGAGCACGCAATCTGGCAATCGCACGCCGGGCGTATGCCAACGCATGCAGATCATTCTCGGCATAGTAGTCGGTGACCCCTGATTTGCGGCAGTGAACATCCGCGCCTCCCAAGGACTCGGCATCGATCTCCTCGCCCGTGGCGGCGCGCACCAGAGGCGGGCCGCCGAGAAACACCCGGCCTTGGTTGCGCACAATGACGGCGTGATCGGACATGGCCGGAACATACGCGCCGCCGGCCGTACAGGATCCGTGCACCACGGCGACCTGCGCAATACCGCGCGCCGAAAGGCGCGCCTGGTTGAAGAAAATCCGGCCGAAGTGCTCGCGGTCGGGAAACACCTCGTCCTGCCGCGGCAGAAAAGCCCCGCCGCTTTCCACCAGGTAGATGCAGGGCAGCGCGTTCTCGCCCGCAACCTCCTGCGCGCGCAAATGCTTCTTGACCGTCAGCGGATAGTACGTACCGCCCTTTACGGTGGGATCATTCGCCACCACCATGCACTCGCGCGATGAAACGCGGCCGATCCCCGTGATTAGACCGGCGCCCGGCAACTCTTCGCCGTAGACGCCCTGCGCAGCCAACGGCGACAACTCCAGGAAGGGCGAGCCCGGATCCAGCAAGGCGGCGATGCGCTCGCGTGCCAGCAGTTTGCCCGCCTGGGTGTGCTTGTCGCGCGCTGCGGCACTGCCGCCCACGGCGTTGCGGCGCAGCGTGGCCCGCAGTTCATCGACCAGGGCCTGCATGGCGGCCCGGTTGTCGGCAAAGTCCTGCGATCGGGGATCGATTTTGGAAACTATCTTGGCCATTGGCTTTGTTGCCCTGAGCGTGGCAGAATTGTCGGACAGTCCGATTATCCAACGATCTTGGCCCGATGACAATGGGGGGGCCGCAAAATGGCCAATGCCGCATATCGAGAGTTCACGTTCGGCCTGGGCGAGGTGATCGACACCGTCCGCGATCAGGTGCGCCGCTTCGCCGAAGAGCGCATTGCCCCGCGCGCGCAGGAAATAGACCGCAGCAACGAATTTCCGCGCGATCTGTGGCGCGAAGCCGGCGACCTGGGGTTATTGGGGCTCACGGTCAGCCCTGAACACGGCGGTGCGGGCTTGGGATATCTGGCCCACACCGTGGCGATGGAAGAGATTTCCCGCGCCTCGGCAGCGGTGGGCTTGAGTTACGGCGCACATTCGAATCTGTGCGTGAACCAGTTGGCGTTGAACGGCACGGAGCCGCAGAAACAGCGTTATCTGCCGAAGCTCATCAGCGGCGAACATGTCGGCGCGCTGGCCATGTCGGAGCCGGGCGCAGGCTCGGACGTCGTATCCATGCAGCTCAAGGCAATCCGCCGCGGCGATGTTTACGTCCTCGACGGCCGCAAAATGTGGATCACCAACGGCCCCGAGGCAGATGTGCTGGTCGTGTACGCGAAGACCGCACCCGAAGCGGGTTCGCGCGGCATCAGCGCATTCATCATTGAAAAGGATTTCAAGGGTTTCACGCCCGCTCAAAAGCTCGACAAGCTCGGGATGCGCGGATCGAGCACCAGCGAATTGGTGTTCGATGACTGCGAAGTGCCCGCCGAGAATCTGTTGGGAACTGAAAATCACGGCGTCAACGTGCTGATGCGCGGGCTCGACTATGAACGCGTCGTGCTCTCCGGCGGCCCGCTCGGGATCATGGCTGCCGCCTTGGATGTGGCGGTACCGTATGTGCGCGAGCGCAAGCAATTCGGGCAGCCGATCGGCACCTTTGAACTGGTGCAAGGCAAGCTCGCGGACATGTATGCCTCGTTGAACGCCTGCCGCAGTTACGTGTACATGGTGGCCGCGGCGTGCGATCGCGGCGACTACACCCGCAAAGATGCCGCCGCCTGCATCCTATTTTGCGCCGAGGCGGCAACCCGCGCCTCGCTCGATGCGATTCAGCTTTTGGGCGGCAACGGCTACATCAACGACTACCCCACGGGCAGACTGCTGCGCGATGCCAAGCTGTACGAAATAGGGGCGGGTACCTCGGAAATCCGCCGCATGCTGATCGGCCGGGAACTCTTTGGGGAAGGGTCGTGAGAGGTGCACCGGTGAGCGATCTGTTCGTGCCGCTGGATGATCATCCGGCATACCGGCAGATTGCCAATCTCATCGAACAACGCATTGTCACGCGTACCCTGCGTCCCGGCGATCCCCTGCCCTCCGAGACGGATCTCGCGCGCCAATTTGGCGTGAACCGCTCGACAATCCGGGAAGCAATCCGCGAACTCGAGGTGCATGGATTGCTGGGACGCGAACGCGGCGAGAAGCGCCTGCGCGTCACCCGTCCGGAACCACGCCGCGTCAGTTCCGGCGTCAGCCGCGCACTGGCCCTGAACGATGTGACCTTCATGGAGCTGTGGGAGGCGATGATGGCCATCGAGCCCGCTGCCGCCCAGTACGCCGCATTGCGGCGTACCGCAGCTCAGTTGCAGGGCTTGACGCGGGCCAGCGTGCGCTTCAAGCGCGACATCACCGACACCGACACCGCGGTTGCGGCGGTGGTGGAGTTTTTCACCGCGGTGGCCGTCGCCAGCGGCAATCAAGTGTTGGCGCTATCGCAAGCGCCGCTCAATCTGCTGCTCGTTCCCACGCTGACGCAGGTGATCGATCGGGTGCCGCAGGCGCGAGCTCGTATCCAGGCTGCGCAGGACAGGATCATCGAGGCGATCAAGCTGAAAAAAAGTGACCAAGCGCGCGCGTGGATGGAAAAGCACATCCGCGATTTCAAGCGCGGCTACGAGCTCGAGGTGCCAACGGCAGGTACGTCATAACGTCAGGCGTGCGCGCTCCGCGAGGCCCTGAGCCACGGCTTTGATCGCCGGCAGGTTTGACCAAAGGCTGGCCTGCGGCAGAAATTCGATTCGAATGCCCAGCTTCGAACGCTCGCGCAATCTCACGGTAATCCGGTGGAATCCACCGCTGCTTGAAACATCGACCGAAGAGACCTTTGACAGCGGTATCGCATCCTCAGTGCGGCCCCGTCGGACCTTGAGGCTATCCCCGCAGTCCAACACCTCATCGGCGAGGCTGTGGATTTGCGTTTTCCAGAAAAAATAGACCAGGGCCGCGCCAAGAATGCCGCCGGCGATCACACTCGGCAACGGATTGCGCCACAGACTCCCATTGAGCGCCGCAGGTCCAACCACGAATAGCACCAAGGCGGCGGCGCTCAGCCAAATTCCACGCTTGAACAGCGCGGTATTCTTGAATGAGATGGCTTTCACCGCGGATGCCCTGTCGGCCGGCCTAAAGAATCTGCTCCCGCTGCGTATCGGCGCCCTGCGGATCGTGCAAGTTGGTGCTGAATGACACGAGCAGCATGGCGGCTGTGCCGGTGTTGCGAAAGGCGTGAACGACCCCGGGCGGGATGGTCAGGCGCAATATCTCCCCCTCTGCCACGTCGATATCCTTGATCTGCCCCTCTTCCTTCAGCCGTACCTGGCAGGGCCCGACGACGGTGGTGATCTCCACGGCAGTGCGATGCACGTGATTGCCGCGAGTCTCGTTCGGCTGAGTGAGCGCGACATGGACATTTTTCTGCGCGAGCAATTCCGCATCCGTCAAGGGCTCGAACAGGGCGCCGCGGGCGTCCCGATGGGTTTTGACCGATTGAATGGCGACGCGCTTGAGTCCGGGGTGGTCCATGCGCCGATTATAGCGTTAGCGCTTGACCAACGACCGGATAGTCTCAGCGCCGCTTGCGGCCGGCCTGGCCTCGAATCATGAGCACAACGCCGGCGACGAGCATGATGTCGAGCCAATCGAGGGCACCCCCGCCCCCGCCGCCGCCGCCGCTCCCACCCGCGCTGTTGCCGCTACTGCTGCCCGCGGTCACGCTCAGGGAAGCCGAAGCAGGAGCCGTATTGCCTCCCGCGGGTCCGGTCATCAGGTCATTGGTGGCGACCGTATGGGTGTACGTGCCCGCCGTGGTGCTCGTGACGTTCACCGTAAGATCGCACGATCCATCGGCGGGAATAATGGCGCCGCTCATGGTGACCGTGCCCGTGCCGGAGGTCAGCGAGCCGTTGGCGCCGGCACAGGTGGTAGCGGGCGCCGTGGTGCCGAGCTGCAGGCCGGCCGGCAACGCAATCGTGATTCCGGATTGAGTCAGATCAAAGCCATTGGCGTTGCTGAGCGTCAGCGTGAGCACGGCGGACCCGTTGACGGCCACGCTGCTCGGCTCAAATGCCTCGGTTACCGTCGGTGCGATCGGCGCGACGATCAGGTCGGCGACGCACGACGATGCAGCCGTGCCCGCGACGGCCGGCGCCGGCGTAGTCGCACGGGTGGTCGTGAAAGTGACGATGGCAGTGTCCATGTTGCCTGCGGAATCCGTTACCACCAGTGTCAAAGTTCCCGCGCCGGTGGCCACGACATTCACTGCAGAGGTCGAGCCGCCCGAAACAATGTGAATTGCCGAAGTACTGGTCCATGCGTAGGACGCAATCGTGGCGCCGCAAGCCGCCGCGCTGCCGCCGGCATCGAAGGTGCCGCCGCCAGAGGTAAATCCAGTTGGTATCTTGACTGCCGCAATCGGATTGAGCGCCGCCTTGACGGCACTCAACGCGTTGACCATGCCCGCGCCGCAAGTGGTCGGGGCGGTGGTGGTGCAAACGCATTCAACCTGCGAGGTCGATCCGTTGACACACTGGGGAGTGGGTGGCGTAGTCACGGGCTGCGGGTACGGCGTCGCGCTCGCCTTCATTCGCGCGATAATTTGCGGTGGCGTGAGATTCGCGTTCGCCGCGCGCATCAGTGCAGCAACGCCGGAAACGATGGGTGCGGAAAAACTCGTGCCGAGATTGGAATTCAATTGATCGGTGTAAGAGCTCGCGCCGGGAACTGTGGCGCCCTCGTTAGACGTGGAATCGATGGATCGCAGGCAGGGTCCACCATTCGTATTCACGCAGTTGCCGGCGGGCGCGCCGATGCCGATCTCGGGTCCCAAGCTGCTGTAGCCGACCTTGGTGCCGACATTTCTCAATCCTGCAACCGCCAGCACGCCCGGGCAGTTGGCGGGTACATCCACCGGGCCGCTCTCGTTGCCCGCGGATGCCACCAGCAGCACGCCCATGTTGGTCAGCTGCGTGATGAGATTCTGATAGTGAGTGGGACAGGCGCTGCCTGTTCCGCCGAGACTCAGGTTGATGATATCGGCGGGATACGGATTGTCCGGTACGCCGGCGATGGGCATGCCGACAGCCCACTGAATGCCGACGATGATGTCGGAGTCCAATCCGCCGCACTTGCCCAGCGCGCGCACCGGCAGCAGGTAGGGATTCCAGGCCATACCGGCAATGCCGGTATCGTTATTGGTCAGCGCGCCTAGCACGCCCATCACTCGGGTGCCATGCCAGGAGCTGTTCTCCGTGCTGCAACGCTTGCTGGGGAACACGCTTGAATTCATCAGATCGGCGCTGTCGATCCAATCGCCGGGATCGGAAGGATCAGGGTCCCAGCCATCACCGTCATTGGCAATGAGAAAGGTTCCCAACGGATCGCTGTTGGTCGAGTCCAGGTCTTGATCCACAAAATCGTAGCCGGGCAGCAGGCGCCCGCCGAACCCCGCCCGGAGCAGGTCGGGGTGGTCGAAGCGAATCCCGCTATCGACGTCCGCAATCACCGTGCCCGAACTGCCCTTCGTGATGTCCCACGCGGAAACCGCGTCGGTCGCCGCTGCGTCGCTGGTCGGAGTGGCGGTGCTCGGCTTTTGCAGATACCACTGGCCGCTGGCGTTTGCCGTCGGAAGAAAAAGAGGATCGTTCGGCAATGCGTGCGGGTAGCGCCATTCATCGACGTCGGCGAACGCAACCGACGGATCGGCGCGCAGCCGTTTGAGCGCCGCTTCGACGTCCGCGCCGTACAGTGTCTTTTGAAGAAACAGGACATGCATGCTCGGCGTCAATTGGCGCGACCCCGCTGCAGCAATGGCGCTGCGCTGAATCAGTGCGGCCATATCGATGTGCGAGGTCTGCGCCTGCGTGACCCGGACCAGTTGCGCCTTGGCGCGCAGCCGTATGGTCTTGGTGGCGGCATTGGCTTCCGTGGCGCGAAATCCGATGATCAGGCGGCGCGCCTGTGGACCGATTTCAACCGGGTGAGAGCGCACGGGGTTCCATTCCGCTGCAGGGGCCGCGGCTGCCGCGCAGCTTAAACTTAGGCCCAAAAACCCAGCCAGGGCCGATGAAAAGCGCGGTCTCTTGATATGTCTCATGTATCGAAGCCTAGCAACTATGGCGGGGTCAGAATGCGAACCAAGACCGCAAAACTTGAGCGGAATCATGCCTGTCCTCACCGTACGCAGCGATAGTCGGCCGCGGCAGACAGCAACCGCGGCTCGGACAGCCAATCGCCCTGCGAATTACCCGGTCAGCGGGTAGAATATCGGCCAGGAAGTAACCGCATTTTTAAGGGGCTCTGCAATGACGTATGACAATCGGCAGTTCTACATTGATGGCGCGTGGGTGGACCCGGTGGAACCCAAGGAATTGAAGGTCATCAATCCCGCCACGGAAGAGCCTGCGGGCGTCATATCGATGGGCAGCAGCAAGGATGTGGATCGCGCCGTCATGGCCGCGCGCCGCGCGTTTGACAGCTATTCGCGTACCTCCCCGGCGGAGCGATTGGCTCTCATGGAGCGAATTCTCGCCGCCTATAAGGCGCACTACGATGACATTGCAAAAGCCATTTCCATCGAGATGGGCGCGCCCATCACGCTGTCGAAGGGCTCCCAGACGGGTATTGGGGTCGGCCACATCAGCGCCATGATCGAGGTGCTGAAGAATTTCAAATTTGAGGAGATGCACGGCACGGTCCGCCTGGTGCAGGAGCCGGTCGGCGTCTGCGCCCTGATCACGCCCTGGAACTGGCCGATGAACCAAGTCGCAGCCAAAGTGGTGCCCGCCCTTGCCGCGGGATGCACCATGGTGCTCAAACCTTCGGAATATTCGCCCTTCAGCGCCATCATCTGGGCCAAGGTCATGCATGAGGCGGGCGTACCTGCCGGTGTGTTCAACCTCATCAACGGCGATGGCGCGAACGTGGGCGCGCCGCTGTCATCGCACCGCGAGGTCGACATGGTGTCCTTTACCGGATCGACGCGCGCCGGCTCCGAAGTCGCCAAGAACGCCGCAGCCTCCGTCAAACGCGTGCACCAAGAACTCGGCGGCAAGTCGCCCAATGTGCTGCTCGATGACGCGGACTTCGAACGCGCCGTGACGAAGAGCGTACTGCACGTATTTCAGAATTCCGGACAATCCTGCAATGCGCCGACCCGCATGCTGGTGCCTGCGGCAAAATTGGCCGAGGTGGAGGCGATCGCCAAGCGGGTCGCCGAGTCGGTGGTCACCGGCGATCCTTCTTCCGAGAAAACCAATTTGGGCCCCCTCGTCTCCAAGGTGCAGTTCGAGCGGGTTACGGGCTATATCGCGAAAGGCATCGCGGAGGGTGCGAAAGTGGTCATCGGCGGTTCGGGACGTCCCGACGGACTGGCCAAGGGCTACTTCGTCAAGCCGACGATATTTTCCAACGTGCGTAATGACATGACCATCGCGCGCGAGGAGATCTTCGGACCGGTGCTGTGCATTCTTCCGTACGACAATGAAGAACAGGCGATCCAGATCGCCAACGACACGCCCTATGGTCTTGCCGCCTACGTATGGTCCAAGGACAACCTGCACGCGCGCCGTGTGGGCGGTCGGATCCGGGCGGGCCAGGTCACCTTGAACGGCGCCTCCGGCAACATGAATACGCCCTTCGGCGGCTTCAAGATGTCCGGCAACGGCCGCGAGTGGGGTGAGTTCGGCTTGCGCGACTTCTTGGAGGTCAAGGCTGTTATCGGAGTGGACGCCGCTTAAGGCCAGCGTGCCTTAGGTGACCCTCCCAGTCGTTCGGCTCGAGAAACTAGGCAAACGCTTCTCGAGCGATCGGCCGGCGATTTTCGAGGGCGTCGATCTCGAAGTTCGCCCGGGTGAATACCTTGCCATCATGGGCGAGTCCGGCGCCGGCAAGTCGACGCTGCTCAACCTGCTGGCGGGACTAGATCGCACCGACAGCGGCCGCGTGCTCATCGAGGGCATTGACCTCGCTGCCTTGGACGATGATGCCGCGACGCTGCTGCGCCGGCGCGCCATTGGTTTTGTTTTTCAGGCGTTCCACGTCCTGCCGTATTTATCGGTCGAGCAGAACGTCGCCCTTCCCTTGAGCCTGCTCGGCGTCCCAGCGCCCGAGCGTCAAGAGCGCACGTGCGCCATGTTGACCGCGGTGGGAATCGAATCGCTCGCGCGCCGCCATGTGCGCGAACTGTCGGGAGGTGAAATTCAGCGCGTGGCAATCGCCCGCGCCCTGGTGCATCGACCGCGTCTTGTGCTGGCAGACGAGCCGACCGGCAACCTCGACTCGCGCAGCGCCGCGCAAATCCTCGAGCTGCTGCGGGCGCAGGTCAAAGAGAATGCCGGCGCCGGCATTCTGATCACGCATTCGAGAGTCGCGGCCGACACCGCCGATCGCATCCTGCTGCTCGACGCGCACGGCCTGCATCCATTGGCGGCTCGATGACCGCCGCCGGCTCCTTCAAAATTTGGCGGATGCTGCTGCTCGCGCAGATACGCGAGCAGCCGGGCCGGTTTTTCGTCACGGTTCTGGCGCTCGCACTCGGCGTCGCCCTGGGATCCTCGGTGTATCTGGTCAACACGTCGGCCCTCAACGAATTCGGCTTGGCAACCAAGCGCCTGGTCGGCGAAGCCGATGTGGTGATCCGTGGTCCGCGCGACGGTTTTTCCGAACAGTTATACGTCGATCTTGCCCGCAACGACTCGGTGAGTGCCGTAAGCCCGGTGCTGGAACTCGAAGCCGCGCTCTCGAAGCGCAATGACACGCTCAAGATACTGGGCGTCGACCCCTTGCGTGCGGCGGCGCTGCAGCCCGCATTGATCGGCGACATCGGCGATGCCCTATTTCAGCTCTTCGAACCCGAAACGATTTATTTGAGCGAGCCTGCAGCTCGAGCGCTGAAACTTCGCCGTGGCGAGCACCTTGAGGTGACCGTCGGGAGTTCGAGCAGGACGCTGCGCGTCCTTGGCATATTGGCGCCGGAGACCTATCCGCAGCCGTTGGGCCTGATGGATATCGCCTCGGCGCAGTGGCTCTTCAATGCGGTCGGCCGCTTGAATCGCATCGACTTGCGGCTGACGCCCGGAACCGATGTCGACTCCTTTCGCAAAGGAATAGGCGAACGGCTTCCTCCCGGTGTTCTTGCCGTCGCGCCGCAAGTCGAACGCGACCGCGCGGTCAGCGTAACCCGGGCTTATCGCGTCAACCTCAACATGCTGGCGCTGGTCGCCCTCTTTACCGGCGCCTTTTTGGTGTTCTCCACTCAATCCCTTTCCGTGTTGCGTCGGCGCCGCTCACTGGCGCTGCTGCGGGCGCTCGGCGTCACGCAAAATCAATTGCGCCGCGCCCTCGTCGGCGAAGGCCTGGCGCTCGGTGTGGTGGGCGCGCTGATCGGCGTTGTGCTCGGCATGCTCATCGCGGCTGCAATCCTGAAATTTCTCACGGCCGATCTCGGCAACGGCCAAATGCGCGCCGTCGGTGCATCACTTCGCACCGCACCGCTGCAATTGTTGGCGTTCTTTGCGATTGGCGTCATTGCGGCGGGCATTGGCGCCTGGGTTCCTGCGCGCAATGCCGCGCGCCAGCCGCCGGCGCGCGCGTTGAAAGGCGGCGACGGGGACTACCGCGGCGCCGCTCGAACGAGCTGGCGCGCCGGATTCGCGTTGCTCATTTTAGGATCGGCGCTGGCATGGCTGCCGCCCGTCGGCGGCCTGCCGGTATTTGGCTATACGGCCATCGGCGCGTTGCTGTTTGGCGCCGTACTGCTGGTGCCCACGGTCACCCTCAAGACCTTGGAACTTACACCCCCGAGCCGCCGGATCGTCTTGGACACCGCAATTGCTCAGCTGCGGGAAAACGTCGGGCTGTCCGCGCTCAGCCTCGCTTCCATCATCGTGAGCTTCAGCCTGATGGTGGCGATGGCGATCATGATTTATTCATTCCGCGTGTCCTTTGACCACTGGCTCGGGAAGCTCTTGCCGGCAGACGTGCAGCTGCGCGAGCCATTCGGCAATGACACCGCTTATTGGTCGCCTGCGGATCAACTGCAGCTCGCGCAAACACCCGGCGTGTCGCGCGTGGAATTCCGCAGAACGCGGCAGCTGCTGCTGGATCCGAAACGCGCCCCGGTCACTTTGATTGCTCGAGGCGCCAACGATGCGCAGACCGCGGCGGACCTGCCGCTGCTACAAAGCGCGCCGCTTCCGCAGGATCAGCAGCCGGCGTGGATCTCGGAGGCATTTCAGGACCTCTATGGCTACAAAGTGGGCGACACGCTTGCCCTGCCCCTGGCGGGGCGCACCCGGCCATTCATGATCGCGGGAGTCTGGCGCGACTATGCACGGCTCTCCGGGTCGATTGTCGTCTCGCTGCCGGCCTATCAAGCTGCCACGGGCGATCAGCGCGCCAACGAGGGTTCCATTTGGCTGCGCCCGAATGCCGACGTGGCGGCGACCGAGCGGCTGCTGCGCGCGCGCATTGCCGATGGCGATGCCTTGGAGATCACCACCACGACGGCTCTGCATGAACGCTCGCTGCAAATCTTCGACCGCGCATTTGCCGTCACATATGCGCTCGAGGTGATCGCGGTCATCATCGGACTCACCGGCGTCAGTTTCGCGGCGAGTTCCACCGCCCTCGCCCGTCGGGCTGAGTTCGGCATGCTCAGACACATCGGCATGCTGCGCAGACAGATCATCGGCATGCTGGCGGATGAAGGCGTGTTGACCAGCGCCTTCGGCGTGTTCTATGGCCTGGCGCTCGGGGGCGCGTTGAGCCTGGTGCTGGTCTACGTCGTCAATCGGCAGTCGTTCAATTGGAGCATCGACCTGGCAATACCGGCATGGCAACTTGGTCTGCTCAGTCTTGCGCTGATCAGCGCGGCCGCCATCACGGCAATTTGGAGCGGCCGTGCGGCCTTGAGCGAAGACGCGGTGCGCGCGGTGCGTGAGGATTGGTGATCAAGCCGCTCGTGCTGCTCGCTTTTTTGGGTCTTTGCTGTGTCCCCGCGGAGGCGCAGACCTCGTACGCACCCGTCGTCGCCGGGCAGGCGCTGAGTTTCCCGAAGGATCAGGGCAGTCATCCGCAATATCGCACCGAGTGGTGGTACGTCACCGGATGGCTCACGTCGGAAGCGGGCGAATCGCTCGGATTTCAAATTACTTTTTTTCGCACCAAGCCGAATTTGACCGGCAATAATCCCAGTGCCTTTGCGCCGACCCAAATCATGATCGCGCATTGTGCCTTGAGCGATCCCAAGCACGGGCGGCTCTGGCAGGATCAGCGCATCGCGCGGGCGGCGTTAGGACTCGCGGGCGCCGCCGAAGGCGACACCCATGTCTGGATCGGCGCCTGGTCGCTTCAGCACGATGGTCAGTACGTTGCGCGGATTGCCGCGGAAGACTTCTCCCTTGATCTTAGGCTGTCTGAAACTCAGCCGGTCTTGGTCAATGGCGACAACGGATTCAGCCGCAAGGGACCTGAAGAACAGGCAGCAAGCTACTACTACAGCCTGCCGCACATGCAGGTCACAGGAACAGTCTCACGAAATGGCTCAGCGAGCCGCGCGACCGGCGAAGCCTGGTTCGATCACGAATGGTCCAGCGAGTATCTCGACGCGCAGGCGGCCGGATGGGACTGGATCGGCATCAATTTAGAAGGCGGCGGCGCGCTGATGGCGTTTCAGATTCGAGGCCTCGACGGCACGCTGCGTTGGGCCGGCGGCACGTTTCGCAGCGGCGATGGTGTCCTGCAAGCTTTTGCCCCCGCGGACGTCGACTTTCGCGCCGGCCGACGCTGGACTTCGCCGCGCACCGGCGTCGCCTATCCGGTCGAATGGACTGTTCGTGCCGGCGGACACGAATTTACATTGCGGCCGCTGTTCGATGATCAGGAAAACGACACGCGCCTTTCGACCGGCGCCATCTACTGGGAAGGCGCGGTGCGCGCCGACGAGAAGAGCAAGACCGTGGGGCGCGGCTATTTGGAACTCACCGGATACGGCGAACGGCTGCGCCTTCGTTAGGAGCGGCCACGCGGAATATTCAGACAGGCTCCTTGTGCTTGAACAAGCTGCGCAACTTATTGACCCGGCGCCGCCAGAAGAACGACAGAAAGTGCCGGTGTGAATGCCGGTCGGAGCGCAATATCCGCAACAGCTCTGGGAAAATCCCGCCGCGCATCAGGTAACTTTTGCGTTGCTGCTGATTGGAGCTGCGCAAGTGCGCAAGCCACGGGGATTCGCGGATGTGCTTGCTCATCTTGACCGGCGTGCTGTATTGCAGGATGTAAGCCAGCCTCGAGGAGGTGGTCTTATTGCCGAAGGCGCCGTGCACTGTGCGCCCATGGTGAATGATCATGGCGCCCGCCGGGATGGGGCGCACGATGGCCGTTTTCGGGTCGAACCCTTCGAAGCATTCGATGGTATTGGCTTCCTTTGCGCCGCCATGCAAGCGGTGCGGCAGTACGCCGAGCAGATGCGAGCCGGGTATGTAGGCCATCGCGCCGTTGTCGACCGTACTCTCCGTAACCGCAATCCAAATACTCAACTCGTTGTAGTCGAAGCCGGGCTCGCGAAATGCTTCGTCTTGGTGCCACGGGGTGGGATGGCCGCGATGACTGGGTTTGAAAATTGCATGATCGCCGGCGAATTCCGCGTCCGACCCGAGCAGCTGACGCGCCGTGGCCAGCGCGATCTTTCGATACGACAGCTTGCGCAGCTCGCGTGCGTACATCGAGGGTTGCAGCACGCTCGGCGAGGTCATGTCGCCCGCGCCGTCCGTCGCGGTGAGATCGATGTTCCTGCCTTCGCTGCGCCGCTCGCCGCCGAGAATCATGCGCATCAGAATGTCGCGGCACCATTCCAGCTCGGGCGCAGCAATCTGCGGCTTCTCAATAACGAGAAACCCTTGTCGGAAATATTCGTCAATCTGTTCAGTAGTTAGCGGCTGTTCCAAAGACTTATGTCCAGGCGATCTTCGATCAGAGTTGCGACCCTGCAAAAATACTGCGTACAGCCCCCAGTATGATAGCTCCGGCGCATCAATGTTGTAACCTTGCTGTGATCGTACGAGTTAACATTAATCGAAATAACTGAAGGCCGCGTCCGCACGATGGTACGCACGAGGAGGTTAAGTAATGAAGCGTCGAATCCCCGCCATGATGAGTTGCCTGCTGATGGTTGCCGGTATTTTTTCTGCATGCGAGAGCGGCGCGAGCCCGCCTCCGCAAACGGCCAGCTCCATCGATGCTTGCTTGCCTTTCTCAATGCCAGATGCGGGCGCTCTATTTGGGGCTCCAAAGAAGGTATTTGCCCACTATTTTTATCCATTTCCGCTGTCAGTGGGGAACAAGTCGGCGTCAGACGATTACTACAACGCCCACTACCTGAACAAGGACGGGGAGCGCGGCAAGTGGACGGCGATGGGGGGATACTTGCGTCAGCGACCCTTGCCCGTCGGCGTGAATTCCGACCGCAATTGGCAGCTATCAAACATGCAGCAGGAAGTGCGCATGGCGATTGCGCGGGGCATCACCGGCTTCGCCTTCGATGTACTGTCGCCAAAAGAAGTCACCGGCGGCGATACGCATTTGCAATTATTACTCAGCGCGGCCCAGAGCGTCGATCCGCGCTTCAAGATCGTGGTCATGCCCGACATCTCGGCGCTGAAATCCGATGCCGACACGGTCGTCAAGATTATCGCTGCGGTAGCGCCGAGCCCCGCTGCATATCGGCTCGATGACGGGCGGCTTGTGGTCTCGGCGTTCAACGCGGGCGTCAATTCTGCAGACTGGTGGGCCGGGGTGTTTGCGCAGCTGAAATCACGCGGCATTTCGGTCGCCTTCGTCCCGACATTCTTGGGCTGGAAGGGACAGGCCGCCGCCTTTGCGCCCATCAGCTATGGATTCGGCGATTGGGGCACGGCGACCGCGAATGCCGCGGCGGCCATGAAAGGGGATCCGGATCTCGCGCATAAGAACTACGGCAAGATCTACATGATGCCGGTCGATCCGCAGCAGTACCGCCCCAAGGGCTCCATTTATTGGGAGGCCGGGAACAGTGCCACGTTCCGCAACGGGTGGATGAGCGCAATCAACGGGAACGCCGACTGGGTGCAGCTCGTGACGTGGAGTGACTTCTCGGAATCCAGCCAGATTGAGCCGTATACCGACGCCACCCTTCGCACGGATATCGGCACCGGCTTTTACAACCTCAATGCCTTTTATGCCACGTGGTTTTTAACCGGCAAGCAGCCCACCATCAGCCACGATGTCCTGTATTATTTCTATCGTCGCGAAGCCAGCAACGCGGCAAGCGCAGCGCAATCCGCGCCGAATAAGATCATGAACAGCGCCCCTGAGGACAATATCGAGCTGTTGGCATTTCTCACGGCGCCGGGAGAATTGAAAATCACGATCGCAGGTCACAGCGTCACGCAGAATGCGCCCGCCGGCATCACTTCCTTCAAGGTGCCCTCGTCCCCGGGTGTCCCGGTCTTTGCGCTCTCCCGCGCCGGCGCGCCCGTGATTTCATTCCAGGGGCCGATTCAAATTTTCGGACCGGGTGGTTTGCCTTCGGGGGTCATCGATATGACATATTGGAGCGGTAGCGCCTCCTCGAGCGGGGTCTGCACGCTTTGAATACGCCGCCGGTGCAGGATCTGAAGGAATTCCGGCTGCCGCCCAATTTCCGGGGCCGCTCCGGACTCACTGTGCAGCTGTGGTGGCTGGTGCAGGCGACGCTGTTCCGCGGTTCACCGCAAGTGATGTATGGGTTTCGGCGCTGGTTGCTGCGTCAATTCGGCGCGCGCATCGGCAAAGGCGTCATCATTCGGCCGAGCGTGGCCATTCCTTATCCCTGGAAGCTGCAAATCGGGGACTATTCCTGGATTGGCGATCACGCCGTTCTCTATTGCTTTGCGGAAATTACCATCGGTAGGAATGTCGTGGTGTCGCAAAAGAGCTACTTGTGCGCCGGCACGCACGACTATCGCGCACCGGGCTTCGACATTCAGGCGTTTCCCATCGTGATTGAAGACGAGGCGTGGCTCGCGGCGGACGTTTTCGTCGCGCCGGGCGTCACCGTGGGCAAAGGCGCGGTGGTCGGCTCGCGCAGCTCAGTATTCAGCGATTTACCGCAAATGATGGTTTGCGTTGGGTCGCCGGCACGCCCCGTCCATGCCAGGCTCTAGCCGTCTGCAAATCGCGCGCGACCAGATCGCAACCCGGCTCCGCCAAAAGAACAGCATCTATCTCGCGTTGTCCCTCATCGCCCGCGTGCTCAATGCCGCGGGCATGTTCGTGGCCATCAAGCGGTTTGCGCCCGCCACGTTTGGAGAGATGAGCTACTTGACGGCAACCGCCGTGTCCACGGTGGCCTTCTGTGCGTTCGGCATCGAGCTGTCAATCAATGCTCAATTGACGCGAAAATTGCGGGAGTCAGCTGTCCTTGCGCCCACGATCGTGGCGGGTTGCGCCCTTGCGCTGGCGGGCACCATTCTGGCGTGCCTGGTCATTTGCGTGGTATTCGCCTCGCAACTCCGATTGTCCAGCTCGCCGGGATTGGCAGTCCTTTCCGTCTGTATCTATTCATCGTTCATGATTTCCACCTCCTTGCTGACCGCCATGTCGTTTGCGCTCGACGCCAGCATCAACGTGGGCATTTCGTACATGATGACATCGTTGATCTTTGTCGGATTCGCCGTGTTCGCCAACGCAGCGACGTCGGGCGTGGATCTGATGTTTTTCCTGATATGCGCACAAGTCATCGCCGTCTCATATATGGCGGTCGCGCTGCTGCGGCGGCATGTGAGGCCGCTGCGCCAACCCGCCGGCGGCGCAGGCTATCGGCTCTTGTTGCCGGAAGCCTGGATGGAGACCAAGACCTTGTTTGTCTACGGCGCAAAACAGATTCTGGTGGTCTCCGCGCTCACCTTTGCGCAATGGCTCATTCAACGCAAGATCGTGTTTGGCGCGGGCGGCGCCTCGGAGAACGCCATCTACAGCATCGGCAATCAAATCTTCAACATGATGACCTTCATCCCGTTGATCATCACGCCGATCATCATTACCAAGCTCGCCGCGGCACAGGGTGATATGGCGCTGCGGCGCAGGATCTGTCTGCGAAGCCTGCGTCTGTTTACGGCGATCTCGGTATGCGCCTGCGCCGCGGTATTCGTGGGCCTGCGCGTCGGCATCCCCTTCTTGCCGCCGCGCTACTCGGCAGCGGTGGAAACGGGACTCATCGCCTCAATCGCGGCGGCCTTTCAAATAATCAAGTCGCCTTTTTCGCTTTTCTTCCTGTCGGAATTGAAAGCGTCGCGCGAGATTGCGAGCGCAACGGCGGGCGCCGCGTTCATGATCCTCGCCACGCTGTTCTTCACCCAGCTCGATCCCAACCAGGGCACGACCATCAGACTGCTGGGCTGCGCACTGCAAGCCGTGATTCTGGCGGCCCTATTTCTTCTGGAAACGCGCCGGCAGCCAATCGCCCATCAAGGCGCATTGCCGTAGCGGAAGAATTTATAAACGATGTTTACGCTGCCTTGCATGTCGTTGTAGTGGAACTGCGAGATATTCGAATTGCGCGTCACATGTCCGGCGGAAACGGTCAGCGTGATCGCCCTGATCGGCGTGTAGATCATGTTGGCGGTCGCACCCGTCAGCGTGTCGTGCCGCGCCTGAGTCAAGGTTGCAACCGGGACCACACCGACCGGATTCGACCCGATGTAGTTTTGATTGTCCCGTGAAATGTTGGCTGAAAAAGTCAGCTTCTCGGAAGCGATCCATTCGGGCGTAATGCTCACGCCTTTGTCGACGAAGTAATCGGTCTGCGCGGTCAGGTCCGCGTCCAGTTGCTGCCATGCTCCGAACAGCACCTGGGTTTTGGGTGTCGGCTGCCATTGCAACGCCACGCGCCATATCTCTCCCGAGAAGCTGCCGATCGCGGTGCTTGGATACTGGCGCCTGAGGTAACCGGCACTTGCGTCGACCAGGGTCTTCTCCGTGAAGGCATATCGCAGCAGCACTCGCGCCCGCTCCTCGCGATAGTCCGGATCGAATAGAACGCCGTTCAAAAAGGCGCTGTTCGAGGCTCGGCTGTCGTTATAGCGATAATCGAAGCCAATACGATTGGTCTCGGCGGTGAAGTCCGCCCCGACATCAACGGCTTTGGTCTTCGAGTTGTTGAAGGTCGCATCTGCCGCCGTCACGGAATAATCGGTTCCCATCAGCCCGCCGAATATTCCCCAGCGCGGGCCCACCTGATAGCGCATTGACGCAAAATAGTCCGATCGGTTGACGATATCGCGCGAGAACACCGCCGTGTTCGTAAATCCACCCAGCAATCGCGTGTAGTCCGCCCCGACCTTCCCCGACAGCGCATCGGTCAATCCCCAGTTCCACACCACCCGGTCGCTGGTCGAGACATTGTTCAGGTCCTGATTGCGAAAGAACCGGTTGTAATCGGCGCGCAAATCCACATCAACGCTTTGCCGGGCACCGGTGAGCCACTCGGCATCGAGCCCGCCGCTTATGCTGTCAATGTAATCTTCTCGGGAGGGGCTCGAGCCGATGCCCGGCAATGTGCTCAGGTCGGTGACACTGCCCGGCAGCCGGTAGATATTGTTGTCATAGGTAAGGGTATTGCCGACATAGAGAATAAAACGATCCGTGCGCTCCACGCCCGCGACCACCTGCTCGGGAGGGGCAACTGCAATATCAAGCGCATCTCGATATTCGACGGCGGCCGCCATGGATATCGAAGTCAAGCCCGTCATGGCACCGGCGATCGCAATTTTTATTATGGGTATTTTCACAGGAGGATGCTCAGGGGTTCGGAGGTGCCCTGCATGCAGGACACTAGATTTTCCAGCGATGATTTTCCCGCGGAAAGTATTCGTTGCGCCTGCTGCATCGACCGCCACTTGGCGGAGAGCAAGGCGCTGCGATCCTTGCTGAAGTTCTCGATATGCCTTGCCGCCGCTTCGACGACAGAATCGCGCGGAAAGACCAGGCCGGCACCATCGCGCAGCATCTCGGGTATCGAGCCGCGATCGCACGCAATGACATGCACCCCGCGCCGCATGGCCTCGTAAATGACCAATGGCTCAGCTTCGTTGGCGTAGCGGGTGGGAAACAGAAATACGTCGAGTTGGCGATAAAAACGCTCCTTGTCCTCGCCGTAGACCGGCCCGGCATACTCAACATTTGCCGTCGACTGCAGCAGCCGGTCGAGCGTTTGCCGCGCGTCCGCTGCGACCGGCCCGGCAATGTGAGCTTGATACGCAATGCCGCGCTGCTCGAGCGCCGCCAACACATCGAAGAATTCAACGAAGCCCTTCTCAAAGGTGATATTCGACAGAAAGCCCAACTGCAGCGGTGCGGCATCGTTGCCGTGCAGCTGATGTGCGTCCTCGCTCGCATAAAACGCCGCATTCGAGACCACGCGCACCCTGGCGGGGTCCAATTGATATGTGCGCGTCAGCGACGCTCCCATCTTCGCGCTCAGCACGATGTGATTCTCGTTGCGCACCAACGCGAAAAAACACCGATTCAGGCGCCTCGGCGAGTTGATATAGACGTAGCTATGGTGATGAATGAAAATCGCGCGGCGCAATAGCTTGGCTGTCAGCACGTAAAGCAGATCGATGTATTGCCCTCGTCCGCCTGAAAGCGCCAGATATAGAGTCGTATCCCGCTTGCCGATGCAGGTCGCGAGGAATTTCAGGGGACGGATCAATTGCCGCAGAACACCGCTCGCCCGGGCGTCCAGGTCGGGCGCCCTGTCGAATACCTCGACCGGCATTCGCGCCTTCAGGACATTCAGCATCATGGCGCAAACGCTGGAAAACCCATGCAACGGCGGTGGTAACGGACCGACGAAGCACAGGCGCGTCATCCGTTGTTTCCAACCATGCGCACGCAGCCGTCCAAAATCTGGGTCGCTGCCCGCTCCGGCGTGTAATTTGAAATGACTTCGAGGCATTTGCGCGCCACATCGGCCCGGTCATTCGAGAACTTCGTGATCCGCGTCATGGCCAGCGCCAGGGCGTCGACGTCGCTGACTTCAAACGAGTATCCCGTCACCCCATCCAGCGCCAGGTCGGGCACGCAGCCGCAAGCACTGCTGACCACCACCGGGCAGCCGTAGCTCAAGGCCTCGTTGATCACCAAGCCCCATGGCTCGCTGTGGCTCGGCAGCACGAGCGCCGTGCTCCTCATAAACAGCGGGGCAATCTCATCCAATGGCTTGCTGCCGAGGAAGGATATGGCGTGCGACATTTCGAGCTTGGCAACGCGCTGCTTCAGCTCTTCCGCCAGCGGCCCGGATCCGACCAAATCCAGCTTCGCCTTCGGGAAGGTTTTGTACACCACGCAAAACGCCGCAAACAGATCATCCAGGCCTTTCTCGACCGACAGCCTGCCGACGTAAAGAAAAATCGGCTCATCCTCGCGTCCGGCCCAGTGTCCCTCATAGTGTTCAAGAACTTTGGCGGGACTGTAGCCGCGGGGCAATGCGGCCGCCTGGCAGCGGTAAGCGATTTTCGACTCGCTCACCCCGTAGCTCATCAAGTACTCTTTGCTGCGGATGCCATAGCAAAAGAAGCCGTTACAGAAGCCAAAGAACCAGCGCTTGGCCAACTCGCGCCACGCCACCTTGGGACGGTCAATGGTGGTGGAATCGCAAAACACCGCGCGCTTGCGCCGCAACGCAATGCATACCAACAACATGGCCCAGTACTCTGCGCGGTGATAGCCGGGCATGATCACCAGATCGACGGGATTCTTGTACAGGTCGCGGGCCAGGGCGCCGATACGCCTGATTAACGGCGCGCTGCCGTAGGCGCCGCGAAACAGCAGCCGAAACGGATACTGATGATACGAAAGATCCACGCCTCCCAGGCCGACGCGTATCTCTTCAGTCTCCGCGATTTGAATGAAGGACGGCGTGATCCCACGCGGTTCGCCGTCCAAATGCACCTGCGAAAACACGACGCCCTTGTATTTCGACCAAAGAATATTGTGATATATCGCTACTCGCATAAATTGGCTGACACGCACGGCCGCGCTTCAAGACACCATGGTCGGTTGCGCATTGACCCGCCTGGCGATCCGGTGTCGCACACCCAATTTCATGGACAAAAGCCCCGCTGCAAACATGAATGCCAGGAAAGCCGCGCTGGCGAATCCGAGCGCGATCATCAGCGACCCTCGCAGCACGATCATCAAGAACACTCCCCCATAGATCGCCATGGGAAACCAGACCCATTTATTGCTGCGCGTCACCATGCTATTCAGGCGCGTGACGACAAAAGCCGTTGCGGCCGCATAGAGAACAACCCCGATCGGACCAAAATCCAAGTACCCCTCCGCAGCCAACGGCGCCGAGAGATTCGTGAACCACATGCTGTAATTCGCAATCAGATAGTTGCCAAGGAAAATACCGGTAGCCAGCGGCTTGCCGCCCCAAATGGCGCTCGGGACGAAGAACAACAAGGAACCCATCAGTTGATGGCCCCACTGCAGGCCGTGAACTTTGACTATTTCAACGGCGGTATAAATATTTGCCCAGGAATCGTAGTTGATCGAAAAATAGTGATCCGCCAGCTGATCTGAAATCTGCTTCAACGACACTTCGGCCACGGTCTGCTGGTGATTGTGCGTAAAGATCGCGATCGCCGGGAATACCACGACCATGCCGCTCACGAGCAGCAGCATGCGTCGCGTCCAGCTGGCAAACCAGGGTTGAAATGCCACCAGCAGCAGAGCGATGTATACCGGCCCCAATGCATTGCGCTTTTCCGTGTAGGGATTTTCGGTGACGAGCACCAACAGGAACAGCAGCAGCAGCACGCAGACCCGGCTGAAAAGCAGCTTGCGCCCCGAACGCACCGTCTCATTCAAAAGAACCAACAGCGTTGCCGACGGAAGAAACAGCAGACACCTCTTTACCATGAGCGACGTGGGCGATGCGGCAACCTGGTTTTCCACAGAATGGTAGGCCGACGGCGCCGCTACGGCCACCACGCAGACGCAGATCACCACCGCAAGCCCCACCGCGGCGGCCGTGAATTCCCGCGGCATCGGCGCCGGTGCCGGCGCAGCCGCGCCGGGTCTTGTTCCTTCGGCGCGTTTGGTGAAGAAACCATAGAACACGGTAAACGCCACCATGAAAAGGGCGCACACCAGATTCGTCAGCGCCACTCGATCGACCGCCACCGTCGAGGTATTGATGAGCCGCTGCGGCATGCTCATCAATTGAATTTTTGGCGCCAGGTCAAGAAATAACCAGTTGAAGATGAACACCACCATGTCGGCCGGAGATCCGGCAGACTGGCGGACCGCAAAGCGAAGTTGTATGAGCAGGGCCACTGTGACGGCGGCACTCGAGAAAACGAATTCCATACCCGCCGACGCCAAACTGTTGACGAATATGATCTCCAGCAGCACGATGAAGAGCGCCAGCAGTACTCTTAAACTGAGAAAGCCAGTAGGGGCCCTGATGCGCATGATTTGACGGACTACTTGTGCTCAGTGCTCATTGATGACGCTTCCGATCACGTTTACTCCGGTATCGGTCAACATCTCCATCGCGCTCACCAATTTGGCCTGCCGCGTATGATTGCGGCTCGCGATCATGACGGCATTACCGGCGTTCGCTGCGAGGATCTGGGCGTCCGCGGTTTCCGAAACGGCCGGCGTGTCCAAAATAACCAGGCTGAATTGCGCCGCGAAGTGGTCGAGGATCACGTCGAACACGGGACGCGCCAGCAATTCCTGGGGGTTCGGCGGTATGATGCCCGCCGGCAATACGAATAGCCGCAGCTGCGGATGGATCCGGCGTGCGATTTCCCGACCGGCACGTCCCGTCAAGAGTGCGGACAATCCCACTGAGTTGTCGATATTGAAGATTCGGTGCTGGCGCGGGTGCCGCATGTCCGCGTCAATCAGCAGCGTGCGCTCGCCAAGTTGCGCAAACATGGTTGCCAGGTTGGCCGCGAGCCAGCTGCGCCCTTCGCCGCGTTCTGCGCTGGTGACCGCCAGAACCCTGCGGCTGGCATTATTGAACCATCGAAGGATCAGCTGGCTGCGCAGCGCGCGCAGCGGTTCGACCGCTTCGCTTTGCGGCATATAGGCCGCGATGAGATCGTCGGCGACGCCGCCCTCGCCGCCCCGCGCCAATACCGGGTAGTTGTACTGCTGCGCAATGGCCGACTCGATGTCATGTTCCGTGATGCGCTTCAGCTGCACCGCGGCTTCGCCAAATCGCACCCCGTGCGAGTTGGCAAAACGCTGGATCTCTTCCACTTCCTGGGAATTGAGGCGGCCCTGCTCCACGAGTATGGCCCCGATCGCGCGGCCGCGATCCGGTGGGGTGTTCTGCCGCTTGCCGGGTCTGTCGATTATTGCGTTCATTCGTGAACCTGTTTTTAGATGTCTAGTAGGGTCAAATCACCGACGGTTCGAGCCTGGCCGGCGCCGCCTTGGGCAGGCGCACGTCATGTGCGCGCACCTGCACAACTTCGAGCCTACCGAGCAACGGAACCCCGAGCAACTCGGTCATGTCTTCGTCTTCGCGGACGCGTCGATTGCGCAGCTCGGCGGCCAATGCGGCCGCAATTCCCAACACGCCGCCCAGAAAGATCCCCACTATCATGTTGATCACCAGCTTGGGACTGGAGGGATCGGTGGGCACCGAGGCGGTGCTCAACTGCACGACATTGGTCTGCTGCGTCAAACTCTCCAAATTGCTTTGCGCCAGCCGCTGCGTAACCTCGTCCAGATCGCGCTGAGCCGACGTCACATCGCTCAAGTACATCCCGGCCTGATCATGCTGGTACTTCAATTCCAGCACGCGCTTCTTTTGCGCCTCGAGTGCCAGACGCACATCGTTTTCGTGGCGCAAATTGGATTGCGTGGTCGTACCCAGCGAGGCCGCGATATTGGCGCTCTCCTGGGCTACACGGGATCTCAAATTGGCGATTTCGCCCTCTACGGCCTGATAATCGGGATGATTCTTCCCCAGCCGGGCGGCGACGTCGGGCTTCTTCGCTTCCGCCTGCGACAAGGCCGCCTTCAACGATTGAATGACGGGACTCTGCAGCACTTCCGGGAGTGTTGAGATGTCGGCTCCGGTTTGACGCTGGCGCGACTGGCTCTGTTGCCGCTGCCCTTGAATGGTCACTAATTCCGTCGACAGTTCGGCCAGGCGGGCGTTTTCCACGTCCAGTTTGTCATCGGTCGCGACGATTCCGGTCTTGCTCTGAAAATCCGACAGCCTTTTTTGTTTTTCCTGCAGGTCGGCGCGCAACGCACGCGAGCGCTGTTCGAACCAGCTGGCGTACTGTTTCGCGGGCTCAACCTTCAGCTCAATATTGGTTTCAATGGCGGTCTGTGCGAAGCCGTTCGCCAGCGCGGCGGCCGTGACCGGATCCGACCAGTTGACCGAGATGTCAATGACATTGCTGGCATGCGTCGGGCTGTCGTGCGCCGGCGCCACGAGCAATTTCTTTTCCAGCAGAAGCTGCGCAATGGCTATGCTGATATCGTCATTTGGCCCCTTGGCCCACAGCTTCCTCGCTTCCGGCTGCTGATCCAATTTCAGCGACTTGACCACGCGCTGAGCCACGCGTTGGCTGGAAATGATGTCAGCCTGGGTGTTGACGTATGTCGCCACCGGTTGACCGGCTGCTGCAGCGCCGCCCGCTGCCGCCACCGGATCATTTTTGCTGTCGATGACTATGGACGCGGTCGCGGTGTATTGCTTGGGCCAAATGACGCTGGCAAACGCGACCAGAAGCACGACCCCAAGAAATATGCCCGCGGCAATCAGCCAGCGCGCCCGCAAAATTACCAGAAATTGATTCAAGCTCATGGTTAAGCGCAGCCTCCGTGGCGGCAACTATGCAAGTGGAAACCATCACGGCCAATCAAAACAAACTCTCCTTCACGTAAATAACATCCCTGTCCTGCACGTCGTCGTCCATGGAAACCCCTTCTTCCTTGACTTTACCATTTGGATCCCGGCGATGACGGACGATGCCGCGTTGAGTTCCCTTGCCCGTGACGCCGCCTCCGGTAGCAAGCGCCTGAATGACCGTCATCCCGCGCTCCAGGCGGTACTGCCCGGGCTTCTGTACCTGCCCGTAGATGTAGAACATGGGCGCGCGGTTCACGTACAGCGTGTCGCCGCCGAATAATTCGATGTCATCCGCCTGATTTCCGGTCGACGACATCTTGACGATGTCGACGTCGCGCCGAAATGGTTTTGCATTTCGCGTGCCGGACACCGTGACCATTTCACCGCCGGTCGGCGCAACGCCGCCGGCCGCCGCAAGCATGCCGGAAATATGCCCACCGGCCGCGTCCACGGAGTACCGGCCGGATTTGTTTACTTCACCGATCACCGACACCAAATTGCCGAAGCCGGTCGTCAGCAGGATGTTGACTTGCGGGTTGACCACGAAACCGCCGTCCCTGAGCATTTGCGCGATTTTGGATTCCGCAGCCGGCAGGGTGAGTCCCTTGAGCGGGACAGAACCGATGAGCGGATAACCGATCGATCCCGACTCCGATACACGGACGTCAAGGCTCAAGTCGGGATTCTTGAAGACGCTGATCTTCAAGATGTCTCCCGGCGCCAGCAGATATTCCGGTTGTGCCGCCGCGGGATTCGCGAAGAGCGACAACATGAACACCATGCCGAAGGCCGACAGATTCAGCCAGTGACGGAATCGTTCGAGGTACCTGTTTTTTGGACTCACGATGACCTGCGCTCTGCGCTCATAGGTTTTCTACTTCTAAATGATGCAAGACCCACTAACGTTTTTTAATTCACGCGGCCGCATCATTTGCTACAACACCAATCTCGCTGTCAGTAGGCGAAAAAATCGTGCTCAATACAGCTTCGCGCTCGAAGTTCTTCTCGGCTATGTCCCTGGCACGCCATCCAAGCACCGCCCTCGCATCCGGGTCATCCGCCAGTCTGCTGATCGCACCGGCCAGCTGTGCGCCGTTCTCGGGCTCGACCACCACCCCGCACTTCGAAACAATCTCGCTGATTTCCGTATCCTTGCGGCAGGTTGCGATCACGGGCCTGCCGCTTGCGAGCATGCCCGACAGTTTCGAAGGCAGCACCAAATCGGCGGCGTCCGGACTCTGGGGCAATAAGTGGATGTCCGCCATGCCCAACAGGTCGGATACACGGCCGGCCGGCTGCAAGGGCATGAAACGAATGTTCGTCAACCCGGCGGCGGCCGCCTCGAGTTGCGGTTTCAGCACCCCATCGCCGCACACCACGAACGCAATATCCTTGCGGAACTCAAGCAGCCGCGCGGCCTCGGGAATCACCATCAGGCCCTGCTTGCCGCTGAGGGTACCAGAGAACAGCACGACAATTTTGTCCCGCCCTATTCCGAGCTGGGCACGATAGCTGCCGTTTTTCGGCGACTTGATACGCGAAAGATCAACCCAGTTGGGGAAGTATCGAGTCTTACCGACGATGACGCCCTTTGAGACCAGGCGCTGCATCATTCGGCCGGAAATCGTCGACACCATGTCGAATCGCCGCAGCAACGATCGCTCCACGCGCAGCACGACTCGTTGAAATAACCTGCCCTTCAACAAGCCCAGGCTGAAAGCGACATCAACCTCAAAGTCCTGAAGGTGTAGCCAGCGCTTGGCACGGCACAACCACGCCGTCAACAATCCCGCCGGGGCGCACATGAATGCCGGTGCCACGGTCAATACGACGTCCGGCCGCCAGGCGATCTGCCACAACATCACGGGAAAGGAGGTAATGGCGAACGACAAGAGGTGGAGTATTCGGGTCAGGCCGTTGGGAGTTCTTGGAACCCAGAGCGGCGTTCGCCATACATCGACACCTCGCCACTGCTCCCGCCGATACAGCGGCCAACGGTATTTCTTGTCCACCTGCCAGGCCGGATAGTAGGGAGGCGCGGCAACCACACGCACCTCGTGACCATGCTCTGCCAGCCACCATGCCATTTCGCCGGAATACTTGCCGATGCCGGTGGGCTCCGGTGCAAAGTTGGCGCTGTATATCAAAATTCGCATAGTTTGGTCTCGTCCGACGTACCGGCATTCCCGAAGCCCGTAGTTCGCCAGACACACAGAAATAAAGCTGCCAGATATATGCCCAGGCGCGCGTAAGCGCTGGTCTTACATGAATGGGTTCACTCCGTGAATTGCCGGAGATTCGTCGGTGATCACCGACAACAGGCCCGATCGAGACCGGCAAAACAAACTTGACTCAGCATGGGTTTTTTGGTGAGCGACGGGGCTGCTCGCCAACATCCGCCACGCGGCAACGTCGTGCGCGCTGAAAGGCTTATTTTTCGGGGAAAATCGTCAGCGAAAGCGGCGCTCAAATGCTGCGCTGAAAAGCGGACGCCGCTCACACTTCCTTGAGCAAAATTTCTTTGCGTGTCTGCTAGTTACGACACAGTGCCCGATGCATTTTCACATGCTTAACTGCGGCTCGATCAAGGGCAAACCCGGCGTAAGTCGGGGACGCAAAGCTTCCGGTCTGTGAGCGACAGATAGCGGGGTTGCCGAAGACAGCTTCAGCGGTCTTTGTTAACTCTGCGAATGACGACTCACGTTCCGGTTTAAACATTTTAGACATTGGAACGGGGTGGAAATGGGTCACGGTTCGTACGGGATTTCGGCAGCTGCACAATTTGCTTGCTTTTCTTTGATTCTTGCGCTGGGTGGCTGCGATTCCAGCAGTTCCTCGTACAAAGCTACTACGGCGGCTTCAAGCACCTCACCTTCGCCAGCAGCGGCTACGACACCGACGCCGCCGCCATCACCGACTAAACCCACGCCGGCGCCAACACCGGCTAAGCCCACGCCGGCGCCTGCACCCGCGCCCAAACCCACGCCTGCGCCTGCGCCTGCGCCTGCGCCCAAGCCGGCACCAGCGCCGGCCCCTGTGCCGGCACCAGTGCCAGCTCCGCCCGCCACGTCGGGGCCGTTAACCGCCACCAACAATGGCGATGCATGCCTCCCGGCAGGAGTGCCATCGGCAGATGCCGTATTCAATTCGTCCAAAAGGGTTTTCGCGCACTATTTCTCGCCATTCCCGGTGTCAATCGACAATGCTGCGCCCGCGGGCGACTTCTACAACACTGAGTACCTCAGCAAGGCTGGAGAATCGGGCAAATGGGCCAAGCAAGGCGGTTTCTTACGCCAGCGTCCGCTCGGAGTGCCGGCCAGCACCAAGTCCAATTGGAAGCAGCTCAACATGGAAGCCGAAGTGCGAGCAGCCATTGCACGCGGCATTACCGGCTTCACCTTCGACTCCATGTCAGCCTCTGACGGCACTGACAGCAACAGTTCGTTGCACCTGATGCTTGCAGCGGCCCACGCTGTGGATTCTCGGTTCAAAATCATTGTCATGCCGGATATCACGGTGTTTGGTTCCGACGTCAATACGGTCGTGCAAATCATCGCTTCGGTGGCCAGCAGCCCCGCCGCGTATCGGCTCAGCGATGGGCGCTTGGTAGTCTCAGCATTTGACGCCGGTCAAAATCCGCCCAGCTGGTGGCAGTTGGCGATAGCCAAGCTGAATTCACTCGGGGTTCAGGTGGCTTTTGTACCCACATTCGTCCACTGGCCCAGCACGGCCGAGGCATACGCCGGGTTGTCGTACGGCTTTGCGGATTGGGGTTCAGCCACCGTGGCTGCGGTCAGTTCAATGACGAATGATGCGGGAATCATTCACTCCACTTACGACAAGATTTACATGATGCCGGTCGGCCCGCAGCAGTATCGACCGAAGAACTACCTGTTTTGGGAAGCCAGCAACAGCTCCGCTTTTCGCGGCGCCTGGACCGGCTCGATACAGGGCGATGCGGATTGGGTCCAATTGGTGACGTGGAATGATTTTTCGGAAAGCGCCGTGGTTTCCCCCCACACGGACACCACGCTGCAACGAACCATCGGCACGGGTTACTACAATCTAACCGGCTACTACGCAGCCTGGTTCCTGACGGGTCAGCAGCCGCGCATCACTCATGATGTGCTTTATTACTTCTATCGCAAGGAAGCGACATCCGCGGCCGCGACAGCGCAAAGCCAGAGAGCGACCATCGCAACCGGTACGGCTGAAAATGTCATCGAGCTGCTCGGGTTTTTGACCAGTCCCGGCGTTTTGAAAATCACCATCGGCGGCAAAACACTCACTCAAAACGCGCCTGCGGGGATTGTCTCCTTCAAAGTGCCCTCGGTGGCCGGAACACCCCTGTTTACGCTTTCGCGAAATGGGGCGGACGTGTTCTCGTTCCACGGCGGTGTGCAAATCTACGGCGCCGGCGGTCTGCCATCGGGCGTACAGGACCTGACTTACTGGAGCGGCAGCGCGGCGAAATCTGGAATCTGCGCGCTCTAGAGCAATCCCGAGCCCCCGTCCTTGGCAGAGTTGCCGCGC
>DATHKV010000218.1:0-12170 GCA_035488895.1 Steroidobacteraceae bacterium | reverse complement strand
GGTTTACCGCGCCGCACCCGCAAGGTACAATGCGCCGCCTCTTAGACGAACTGGAACGCAAAATCGTATGCGGATTCTTGAAGAGGCACTCACCTTCGATGACGTGTTGCTGGTGCCGGCATATTCCGAAGTCCTGCCGCGCGACGTCTCCCTCGCAAGTCAGCTAACCCGTGAAATCCGGGTCAATCTACCCGTTGTTTCGGCCGCCATGGACACGGTCACCGAGGCGCGCCTGGCCATCACCATCGCGCAAGAGGGAGGCATCGGCATCATTCACAAGAACATGTCTATCGACAATCAGGCGCGGCAGGTTGATCGGGTGAAGAAGTTCGAGAGCGGCGTGATCAGCGATCCGATCACGGTGAATCCGGACATGACGATTCGCCAGGTTCTGGAACTCACGCGCGCGAAGAACATATCCGGCGTGCCCGTGGTGCTCGGCACCAAGGTCGTCGGCATCGTCACGCATCGCGATCTGCGTTTCGAAACCAAGCTGGATGCGCCGGTCTCCTCTGTGATGACGCCGAAGGATCGCTTGATCACGGTTCGCGAGAACGCGCCCAAGGATCAGGTATTGGCGCTGCTGCACAAGCACCGGATTGAAAAGGTGCTGGTGGTCGCCGGCGATCACGAGCTGAAGGGCATGATCACGGTCAAGGATTTTCAAAAGGCCACTGAATTCCCCAACGCCTGCAAAGACAGCGTCGGCAGCCTGCGCGTTGGTGCGGCGGTGGGGACTTCGCCGGATACCCTGGACCGCGTCGCGGCCCTGCGTGAGGCCGGGGTTGATGTCGTCGTCGTGGATACTTCGCACGGCCATTCGCGCGGCGTGCTGGAGATGGTGTCGAAGATCAAGGCGAAGTATCCGGACATACAAGTGATCGGCGGCAACATCGTCACCGCGGAAGCGGCGCTCGATCTCGTCAAGCACGGGGCCGACGCCGTCAAGGTGGGAATCGGGCCGGGATCCATTTGCACGACGCGCGTCGTCGCCGGCGTGGGCGTGCCGCAAATCAGCGCCATTGCCCGCGTCGCCAAAGCGCTCGAGGGCACGGGCGTGCCCGTCATCGGCGACGGCGGAATTCGCTATTCGGGCGACATTGCCAAGGCGCTGGCTGCCGGTGCCCACTGCGTCATGATCGGCGGCATGTTTGCGGGAACCGAAGAGTCCCCGGGAGAGGTCGAACTCTATCAAGGCGGCTCGTACAAGGCGTACCGCGGCATGGGATCATTGGGCGCGATGGCGCAAACCCACGGTTCGAGCGACCGCTACTTCCAAGACACCACCTCGGAACTTGAAAAACTCGTTCCGGAGGGCATTGAAGGCAGGGTGCCGTACAAAGGCAGCCTCGTCGCAATCCTTCACCAGCTTTCCGGCGGTTTGCGTGCCGCCATGGGCTACACCGGCAGCGGCAGTATTGAAGAGATGCGCACCCGTCCACAGTTTGTGCGCATCACCAGCGCCGGCGTTCGCGAGAGTCACGTGCACGATGTGACCATTACCAAAGAAGCGCCCAACTACCGGATTGGTTGATGGCCGATATTCACGCCGACAAGGTTCTGATCCTCGATTTTGGTGCCCAGTACACGCAGTTGATCGCCCGCCGCATCCGCGAGCTCGGCGTTTATTCCGAAATCTATGCCTGCGATGCGCCGATCGGTGACATCAAGAAGTTTGCGCCCAAGGCGATTGTGCTATCGGGTGGCCCCGAATCCGTATACGACTCCAAGGGCCTCGAAGCGGCGCCCGAAGTGTATTCGCTGGGCGTACCCGTGCTTGGTATTTGCTACGGCATGCAGACCATGGCCGCGCAGCTGGGCGGCCAAGTAGAGGGCTCATCGCACCGGGAATTCGGCGCAGCGCAGGTCAGGCCGATGAACGGCTCGCCGCTGCTCGACGGGCTCGAGGACAATCGCGACGCTCAAGGACGGCGGTTGCTCGATGTGTGGATGAGCCATGGCGATCGAGTGACCGTGCTGCCGCCGGGCTTCCAGGCGATTGCCGCCACCGACAATGCACCGCTTGCGGCCATGGCGGATGAATCGCGGCATTTGTACGGCCTGCAGTTTCATCCCGAAGTCACCCACAGCCTGCAAGGCGGCGAAATCTTGAGGCGCTTCGTGCGCGAGATCGCCGGGTGCTCCGCAAGCTGGGCGACCCGCAGCATCATCGACGACAGCGTCGCGCGAATTCAAACAAAGGTCGGCAGCGATCGCGTGCTCCTGGGATTGTCCGGGGGTGTCGACTCATCGGTACTGGCGGCGCTGCTGCATCGGGCAATCGGCGACCAATTGACCTGTGTATTCGTCGATCATGGCTTGCTGCGCCTGGGTGAGGGCGATCAAGTCATGGCGACCTTCGCCAAGCACATGGGTGTGCATGTCATTCGAGTGGACGCCGAGCAGAGGTTTCTGTCGGCGTTGGCCGGTGAAGCCGATCCCGAGAAGAAGCGCAAAATCATCGGGCGGGTCTTTGTCGAGGTGTTCGACGAAGAATCGGCGAAGCTGAAAGACGTCAAATGGCTCGCTCAGGGTACGATTTACCCGGACGTCATTGAATCGGCGGGCGCGAAAACCGGCAAGGCGCATGTGATCAAGTCGCATCACAACGTCGGCGGCCTGCCGCAGCACATGAAACTAAAATTGCTCGAGCCGCTGCGCGAGCTGTTCAAGGACGAAGTCCGTAAGCTGGGTGTGGAGCTGGGATTGCCGAAAGAGATGGTGCATCGGCACCCGTTTCCAGGCCCTGGGCTTGGGGTGCGAATCCTCGGCGAGATTCACAAGACGCATGCGGACCTGTTGCGGCGCGCCGATGCGATCTTCATCGAGGAGCTGCGCACCCACGAGCTTTACGACAAGGTCAGCCAAGCCTTTGCCGTGTTCTTGCCGGTGCGCTCGGTCGGCGTCATGGGCGACGGGCGACGCTACGACTACGTGATCGCGCTGCGCGCAGTGGAAACCATCGATTTCATGACGGCGCGATGGGCACGTTTGCCCTATGAATTTCTGGACCGCGTCGCGCACCGGATCATCAACGAAGTCGCGGGAATTTCCCGCGTGGTGTACGACATTTCGGGGAAGCCGCCGGCCACGATCGAGTGGGAGTGACCGTCGTAAGTAATTGGTTTTGAAGTAAATATTATTTTTCTGACCATGAAATATCGGTGATACACACTGAATTTTCATGGTAGTATGCCGAGTATGATAGATCGCGATCTGCATGTGCAGCGGATTATCGGCCTTTTGAAGCGATTCCCCGTCGTCGCACTGCTCGGTGCGCGTCAGGTTGGAAAAACAACGCTTGCAGGCCTGATCGCGCCGTCCGTAAGCGATCACAGCACGCGATTTGACCTGGAAAATCCTGCTGATGTCGCGCGGCTCGCCGACCCAATGCTTGCACTTCAGGGCCTGAAAGGCATTGTAGTGCTGGATGAAGTGCAGCGGCGTCCGGAGTTGTTCCCGGTATTGCGCGTGTTGGCGGATCGCAAGCCGGTTCGCGCGCGGTTTCTGGTCTTGGGCAGCGCGGCGCCGGACCTTCTTAGGCAAAGCTCTGAGTCACTCGCGGGGCGCATTGCTTACTACGAATTGCCCGGACTCGCGCTGAGGGAAATCGGTGCCGAGCGCGCCGATCGTCTCTGGGTGCGTGGCGGGTTTCCGAAGTCCTTCCTGGCACACTCGGATCGTGAGAGTTTGGAATGGCGACAGTCGTTCATTCGAACGTTTCTCGAGCGCGATCTACCAGCGCTTGGTGTGAATGTCGCCTCAGACACCATGCGGCGCTTCTGGTTGATGCTCGCGCACTACCATGCGCAGCTCTGGAACGCATCGGAGTTGGGTAGATCGTTTGGAGTTGCGGATACCACCGTTCGAAGCTACCTCGACAAGTTGACCGATGCGCTCGTCGTCAGACAACTGAAGCCCTGGCACGAGAATTTAAGCAAGCGTCAGGTGAAGGCACCCAAGATCTTCATCCGCGATTCGGGGTTGTTGCACGCACTGCTCAATCTCGCGACACAGCGAGATTTGGAGGGACATCCCAAACTCGGTGCGTCGTGGGAGGGCTTCGTCATAGACCAGATCGTGCAGCAATTGGGCGTAAACCCAGATGAGACATACCATTGGCGAACGCATCAGGGTGCAGAACTCGACCTTCTCATCGTTCGCGGCGCATTGAGACTCGGCTTCGAGATCAAACGCACTGTGGCGCCGACATTGACGCCCTCGATGCGTTCGGCGTTACACGATCTGAAGCTTAAGTCTCTGATTGTGGTGCACGCGGGCAATGCGACATTCCCGCTGTCGAAGCAGGTGCAGGCAGTTGCCGTAGATGATTTGTTGAAGATCGTGAAGTCACTCCGATGAAGTGAGAGCAGCCCAAATCGTATGCAAAAAGCATCTTTTTCCCTGCAGTTTCGTATATGAATTCGCGGGCCGTAATCCAGTTTGAAAAAGCGGGATTCGCCGTTTTTCCCGACATTCTCGATGAAGACGAAGTCTGTGAGATTTCGCGTCAGCAGGTACTCCTGGGAACCGCGAATGCGGGTACGCGGCGCCTCCTCAATGGACCGTGGTGTCTAGGTCTAGGGCAGCGACTGCTGCGCGACATTCGCCTCTCCAATTTGATGCCCCATGACGCTTGCGCCATACAGTGCACATACTTCACCAAGTCTTCCACCCACAACTGGTTGGTAACTTTGCACCAGGATCTCAGCATCCCGGTGGCAGACCGCATCGACAGCGAGCACTGTACGGGCTGGTCACGGTCTTACGAGGTGGCGCGATGGTGATGCGGCCGCTTCTTCTGCATGCGTCTCACAAAGTGTTTGTCGATCGGCCGCGGCGGGTATTGCATTTTGTTTATGGACCTTCGAAATTGCCCTGCGGCCTGCGCTGGCCGCCGTCTGACGGTATTTCGGACGGTACTGTGAGCGCAGCCTGAGATAAATACGAGGTCATTCAAAGTCTTGCAGAGTCAGGAGATTATTGAGTGGGAATAATTCATGGGATGTCGCCATCGATCGCCCACTATTGTTGCCGTGCCGGCGTTTGCCGGGCTTAACGCTTCTTGCCGCCGAAGCCCGGCATGGCCGTCGCTTGTTTCATCCACGACGCAGCCTGGCGCTCGTCGAGATCGTCCACTGATTTTATGTCCACGCCCCTCGAGTCCTTGCCCATTCCCACGGGCGTAACCGGTGGTACAGGCTTGAGCGCGGTGCCGCGCCCGAATGTGAGCTTGACGTGACCGGCGAAGCCGCCGCAGCAGAAGCACCAGCCGTCGCCAACGCCATACCACGCAATTCCCCATTTGACGGAGCGCTTCAAACCCGGCAGTGTCTTGGCCGCCAAGGCATCGACGCGTTCGGCAATGCCGCGTTGCGGCTGCGGCAGGCTGCAGATATAGGCAAAAACTGGCTTGTCTCCGTCCGCAGCCTTAGCGGGACTTGCCCTGCCGGTCATGGCGGTGGGCAGCGTATAAGCGACGACTTGCGCGGCAATGCGCTCGCTAGGTTTGCGTGCCTTCGACGTCGTCTTGTCGACCGGGCCAGCAACTGGTTTTTTCGTCGCTGTGCGGTTTGCCTTCTTGACGACAATTGCGCGTGCCACTTTTAGACCTCCAATCGGAACATCTTGTAAATCACGAGTCAGGTCCGGACACGGCCTCGGGCAGAAAATCTACCAAAAATATCGGTGAGCGTCAGCTATCTGGACAGCGGCGCCAGGCAAAATATTTTGACGTTCAATACCATGAAAAATCGGTGCTAGGAACCGAAATCCGGATCAGTATCGTCTTCTAGCTCCACGGCGTGTCAGCGCCGATTTCGCGCCACTTTCCCAGCGCCAATCCTTTTACGGTTACCTTGCCGATGGCCGCGCGTATCAGGCGCAGCGTCGGAAACCCCACCTTTGCCGTCATGCGCCGCACCTGGCGGTTCTTTCCCTCACGTATCGTGAGCTCAAGCCACGCCGTGGGAATTTTCGCTCGATAGCGGATGGGCGGATCGCGCGGCCACAGGTTTTGCGGTTCCTCGATGAGGTTCGCGAGCGCGGGCTGCGTCGTGAAATCGCCGAGGTCCACGCCTTTGCGCAGCTGATCGAGAGCAGTTTGAGACGGAGAACCCTCAACCTGCGCCCAGTAGATCTTCGCTATCCCGTGCTTCGGCTCCGCGATGCGCGCCTGCAACACGCCGTCGTCGGTGAGCAGCATCAGGCCCTCGCTGTCGGTATCGAGGCGTCCGGCGGGGTAGACGCTTCTCACGTCGATGTAATCCGCCAGGGTCTTGCGGCCCGGCTCCGGGCTGAATTTACAGGCGACACCGAAGGGCTTGTTGAAGGCGATGAGCACGCGGGCGAGTTCAGGCCAGCGCCTGCTCGATCAAATTCGGCGGCACGGTTGTGCGCGGCACCGCGTTGGTCGCGCGGCGGCGAGCCCTTTTGCCGATGTCTCGAACAGGTGCGGGTTGCTCGAACCATTCGCGCACATCGAGATCAAGTCCGATGCCGTGCATGTAGTTGTACAGCGCTTTCTTGAGCGCCGCACCAAACACATCGTGGTCGACGCCGGTGATGTCCGTGAAATTGATATCGTTGTTGGCGAAAGTGGTGCGGAGCGGCGGAGACAACATCACGCCGTATCGCTCTGGATGTTTGGCGACCGGCGAATGAACGGTGCAGGTGAAGCGATGGAAGAAACCGGATTGTATGCAACCGGCCGCGAACAGTTGGCGAACGTATTCCAGGGCATCGACGGTATCTTGCGCGGTTTGAGTGGGGAATCCGTACATAAGGTAGGCGTGCACGAGGATTCCCGCGTCGGAGAAGGCGCGTGCTACCCGGGCAACTTGCTCGACCGACACCCCTTTTTTCATGAGTTTGAGCAGGCGATCCGATGCCACTTCCAATCCGCCGGTGACGGCGATGCAGCCGCTTTCGGCCAGCAGCCTGCAAAGGCCGTCATCGAATGACTTCTCGAAACGAATGTTGCCCCACCATGAGATATCCAGTTTCCGTTGCAGCAGAGCGCTCGCAAGCGACTTGAGCGCCTTGGGCGGTGCGGCTTCGTCGACGAAGTGGAATCCAGTTTGCCCGGTTTCGCGAATTAGAGATTCGATTCGACCAATGAGCACTTCGGTAGTGGCCACTTCGTAGCGCGAAATGTAGTCCAGGCTTACATCGCAGAAGCTGCATTTCTTCCAATAACAGCCGTGCGCGACCGTCAGCTTGTTCCAGCGGCCGTCAGACCAGAGACGGTGCATGGGGTTGAGCATGTCCAGCAGCGACAGATAGTCGTCCAGCGGCAGGCCCGCATAGGTGGGCGTGCCGGTGTCAGAGAAAGCGATATCGGGCTCTTTGAAGTCGACATATTGATGCTTGCGCGTGTACGTGCGCACCAACTGATCGAGCGGCCGCTTGTTTTGCAAGTGTTCGATGAGTGCAAGCAGCGGACGCTCGCCAGCGTCAAGCGTTACGAAATCGAAGTAGTCGAAAACACGCGGCTCGTTCATGGCGCGCAACTCGGTATTGCAATAACCGCCGCCTAATACCGTGACGGTGGACGGATCGGTTTGCTTGATGGTTTGCGCGATGCGAAAGGCCCCGTAAACGTTGCCCGGAAATGGCGCGGTGATGAGCACCAGGTTAGGTTGACATTGCGACAGCGCTTCGAGCGTCAGGGCATGCAGGGATGCATCTACCAGGTTGTGCGGCGCACTGAGCGCCGTTTGCAGCTGATCAAACGCCGGTTGGCTCGCCGCCAGCGATTCTGCATAGCGCACGAACTCGAAGCGCGGGTCGATGGCATCCCGGACGACGTCCGCGAGGTCGTTCAGATAAAGGGTGGCGATGTGCTTGGCGCGATCCTGCAGTCCCAGCGCACCAAACGCCCAGTCTAGCGCGTTACCGGCGTGCTGCTGGTCGATGTAGTCCTCGAGCGATGCAAAGCGCGGGCCTTCGGGAAGGTAATGCCTCGAAGCGATACGATGAGCCAGGCTGGGATCGCGACTTTGCAGAAATCGTATGGCCGGCGAGATTGTTGTGAGGTACGACGCGAAATGCTCGGCGAAAAAGCGCGTGGCTGCCGTATGCTGTTTGCGGGGCAGCGCGCTCACTTGCCCGTGAATCGCCTGCACGCCCTCAACAGACAGCAACTTGAGCGCCAAGGCGATGGAGAGATCTGCCTGTTCTGCTTTGAACCCGCGCGAGCGCAGGAACCCCGTGAGATACGCCGTAGACGGATACGGCGTGTTGAGCTGCGTCATCGGCGGAATGATCGACAGAATGCGCACTTCGGTCATGTCGGAGAGTATATCGTGTGGGCCGCCTTGCAGGATTAGTGCCTGTCGAGCGGGTTGCATGTGGTGCCCGGCGGGCGCGAAGAATCTGCTTGGTCGGTCCAGCGTCGCTCTGCAAGCAATTTCCTGCGTGGCTGAAACTCAGCGCGCTCGCGTCGTACCCGCGCATGAAGTCGGGGCGTGAGCAGCGTCTTTCGCAGGAAAGCGCGGCAGGCCCGGTTGCACCTCGTGAAAGATGAACAGGACGTCCTGAGGCGCGACGTGCAGGCGCTCGCCGAACAGTCTGACCGCTTCGTCCGCAATGGTGGCGGCAGTTCCAGTCGGCTTCCCGCGGGAGATGATTATCTCAACGACCATGAACCGATCGGTTCGGTCCGTCGCATAGTCAGGGAAGCGGGGATCCACAAGAAGATCATCCTGGTCGACTTCGAGAAAGCGGTGAAAGCGGTCGGCTCGAGGATAGCCGGCGGCCACCTGGGCTTCTAACATGGCCTCCGATAAGCGGGACTTGTCGGCGGCGCTGAGGCCGCGCCGGACAGTGAAAGTTACAAACGGCATCTCCAGTCTCCATGGTTAGGGATCGAGCAGTGTGTCGACATCGGGCGAACGTACGATGGTTCCGTCGCGCACGAAGAGCTCGTGGTTGTCTTCGATGCTGTCATGGTCGTAGAGATAATTGACCATGATCCCGAAGGATTCCTGGATCGCACGGCGTGCGGTGTTGCCGAGCCAATTGATGCGTTCGAGCCGCGCGCCGTTCCCGAGGTGAAAGCGCGCTACCGGGTCGATGCGGCTTCCGCGTGACGGCTGCCGCGTCAAATAAAGCGCGCAGAGCCGCATCAACGCGGGGCGCAACTTCTCGCTCCGCGCCAAGTCATGCCACCAGCCGTCGCCTTCGAGTTCGGGCAACAGGGCAGCGTCGGGACTGCTTTCGTCCGCAAGTCGCAGCAGGACCCAGCGCCGGAAGCCCGGCACCGGCGACAGGGTGGAGAAGCGGTTCAGTTGTGGAAACTCCGCCTGCAGCTCCTCGACCACCTGCTTGATCAGGAAATTGCCGAACGATATGCCGCGCAGTCCGTCCTGGCAGTTGGAGATCGAATAGAAAATCGCAGTGTCAGCACGCGCAGCTCGCGCGCGTGCAGCATCTTCCTCTCGTGCGAGCAGCGGGGGCATGGCTGTGGCCAATCCCTGCACCAGCGCGACTTCCACGAAGATCAGGGGCTCGCCGGGGAGGGCGGGATGGAAGAATGCGAAGCAACGTCGGTCGGGGGCAAGGCGCCGACGCAGATCGTCCCAGCCCTTGATCTCATGCACCGCCTCATAGGCGATCAGTTTCTCCAGCACCGCCGCCGGGGACTGCCAGTCGATCCGTCGCAGCTCGAGAAAGCCGCGGTTGAACCAGGAGGAGAGAAGGTGCCGGAGATCGGCGTCGAGCAGTTTCAACTCCGGCGTGTCGTGCAGCTGCGCGGTGAGTTCGCTGCGCATCGCGATCAGTGCGCCGGTACCGCCGGGAGCCATGTTCATGCGCCGCAGCAGTTCCTGCCGAGGTGGATCGGCGGCCTGGGCGAGGGCAGCCGCGGCTTCCGCCGTGGCCTCGGCGAGATAGCGCTCCGCTGCGGTGCGCAGTGCCGCTTGGTCGGGCTGAAACTCGGTTGCAAGGAAGCGCTGAAAGCTGTGTCGGTCGTCCGCATCGAGGCCGAGCAGCACGTGGTGCAGTTCGCGCGCGACCTGCGCGCCGGACGCCTCGCCGCGTTCCGACAGCAGGGTCAGTGCGAGCTGTTTCAGGTGCTCGAGCCGCGTAGGCTTAGGATCGGACAGGCCACTTAAGGTTCGCGTGTTCGGAATCACAATTGCCTCCTAACATCAACGGTGGGGACCGGGGTCGTGCGGAATTTCGCCGGCGGCACGTAGAGTCCGCCTGATGCCGCCACGAGGTCGTCGATTGTGTGTGCCGCGAGCCAGCCACGGGTTGCGGTGTTGACATCGATACCGAGATCCGAGGGGAACATCACGATGCCGAGGCGGCGCAGGCTGTCGCTTGATTCGGGCGACTGTCGCCTGCCGAACTCAGTATCGCCGGCAACGGCGCGCAATGCCGCTTCGCGCTGCTGCGGCGACCGGCAACGCAGCAGGTTGGCCACGCCGCGTTCGGTGACCACATGGGTGACGTCGTCGCCATAGATCATCACTGGAGGTAGCGCAAAACCGGCTGAAGCTGCGAGATCGAAGGCGTCGAGCCGTTCGACGAAGCTCGGTGCGCCATTCGGCTGATGGGTCTGCACCATCTGCACGACAAGCTTGCGTCCGCGCAGGCTCTCGCCCGCTTCCTGTCCCGCGAGGAGCCACGTGGGACTGTCGTGGCGGCGGCCGCGTGGGTCGGCGCCCATATTCGGCGCGCCGCCGAAGCCCGTGATCCGGCCCTTGGTTGCCGTCGAGCTGTTGCCCTGCGCGTCGATCTGCAACGTGCCGCCGATGAAGAGGTCGCAGGCATATTGCCCGGCGACCTGTGCCAGTGCGCGGTTGGACCGCAGGTTGCCGTCAGCGCCGACTGGGAATATATCGGCACGACTCGAGATGTAGCGTTCCATGCCCAACTCGGAGCCGAAGCAATAGACGCTGTCGATGAAGCCTGCCTCGATCGCCGGGATCAGGGTCGGGTGCGGGTTCAGCACGAAGTGTCCGGCTATCTTGCCCTTGAGCCCGCGCTGGGCAGCGTAGGTTGGCAGGATCAGTTCGATCGCTGCGGTCGCATAGCCGATGCCGTGATTGAGCCGCTGCACTTGATAGGGTTCGTAGACTGCAGCGATCGCCATCATCGCCATCAGCACATTCTCGTCCCTGATTTTGGCAGGATCGCGCGTGAATAGCGGATCGATCAAATAGGGTTTCGGGCTCGGCACCACGATATCGACCCAGTCGCCCGGCACGTCGACGCGCGGCAGCCGGTCGACGATCTCATTGACCTGAGCGACGACGATGCCCCCCTGGAACGCCGCCGCCTCGATGAGGGTCGGTGTATCTTCGGTGTTCGGGCCGGTATAGAGGTTGCCGTCGCGGTCGGCCTTGTCGGCGACGACCAGTGCGACCCGTGGCCTCAGGTCCACCAGCATGCGGGCGTAGAGCTCGAGATAGGTGTGGATCGCGCCGATCTTGACTGCGTGCTCATCGACGAGTTCGGCGAGCTTGCGGCTTTGCGGCCCCGCGAAGGCAAAATCCAGGCGGTTCGCGATACCCCGCTCGAACACGGTGAGATGGTCGGGCAGTGCCAACACAGACTGCACCATGTGCAGATCGTGCACCCGCACAGGATCCACTTTCGCCAGCGCTGAGGCGAGAAAATCCGCCTGCTTCTGATTATCGCCTTCGATCGCCACGCGGTCGCCTGGCTCGATGATCGCTTCGAGCAACCGTGTAGCCTGGCCGGCGGGGCAGATCTTTCCGCTCGTGCCGCTGAGCGCGGCAGCCCGTGCGAGGCGGGAGATGCGGTCGGTGCCGCGCCCTGGTGTGTTTGACATGATTGACCTCCTTCGCTCTGTTCCTGAAGCGAAAGATAAGAGGCCGCGATTGATTATAGAAACGATATTTTCTAATATCATTGATCGATATTGAGGATCAATCGCAATGCTGAATTTTGAGCTGTTACGTACGTTTGTTGCCGTGGCCGATTGCGGCGGTTTCCACCGCGCGGCGGAGCAGCTCAACCTGACGCAGTCGACGGTAAGCCAGCAGGTCAAGCGGCTCGAGCTCGAGACCAAACGGCCCTTGTTCCGGCGCACGACGCGAAGTGTCGCGCTGACTGACGATGGCGAGATGCTGCTGGGCGACGCGCGCCGCTTGTTACAGCTTGAGGAAGCGGCCCGTCATCGCCTGGCTGTGCCGCGG
>DATHKV010000217.1:0-2665 GCA_035488895.1 Steroidobacteraceae bacterium | reverse complement strand
ACGCAGGTCGCGACGTCGCGACCTACATGCGAGCAGCCGCTGTGCTCGAAGAGGCGTGGATCAGTCATCGAGACCATCCCGGCGTGCTGCACTACCTCATTCACAGCTACGACGACCCAGCGCACGCCCCTCTGGGACTCCGGGCGGCCCGCCTCTACGCAAAGATCGCGCCTGACGCAGGTCACGCCCAGCACATGACGTCGCACATATTCCTCGCGCTCGGCATGTGGACGCCTACCGTTGATGCGAACGTGGCCGCGATCGCTGCCGTCAACCGCGCTCGGATTGCCGCTGGGAAAATGCCGATTGGCTGCGGCCACTATCCAAGCTGGCTTGGCTACGCGTACCTACAACTCGGCAATGTGGAAGCCGCAAAGAGCACACTGATGGCGTGTCGCACGGCGATGGAAGCCGCGCTTCCGATGGAGCACTCCGCGCATTCGATGGACGCAGATGACAGCGTGATTGGTTCCTTTGCCAATATGAGACTGCGCTACCTCCTGGATACGGGCGATTGGAGCGGCGAAGTCGCAAACTGGCCAATGCCGGCGAACGCGGGACCCGGCGCGCAGCTGGACTTCGCGTTTGCACGCGCGGTTGGCGAAATCTCGCGAAGGAATATCGCTGCCGCGCGCGATGCTTTGGTCAAACTCGAATCCCTCTCTCATTCCGTCGCGGATCTGGAGGCTAAGAGCGGCGACCCCGACCCGACCGACCGCGTCCGACCCGAGATACTTCTGGCCGAGGCCAAAGGTTTGATGGCGGAGCAAGAAAATCAGTTGGCCACGGCCGAAAAGCTGCTGCGCAGCGCCGTCGCCCTGGAAGCAACGCTGCCGATCGCCTTTGGTCCACCGACGATCGATCAACCAGCGCATGAGTTGCTTGGAGCGTTTCTGCTTCGCCACGGACAAGGCACCCAAGCGCGCTCTGAATTCGAGAAGGCCCTCGGGGCCGCCCCCGGACGCCGGCTGGCAGAAAAATGGCTCCAAGCCACGTCCCAAGGCACCAACCGCTAATCAGCTGTACACGGCCCTACTTTTCCCGGCGGACGGGCTGGCGTTATAATGGACGTCCATGAAACCGCGACGGTGTGGTTTGCCCTCGTTCTACATGGCCCTTTCTGTGGCCGGAGGCTTTCATGGCAATACAAGACTACGTTCGATCGATTGCAGCGACCGAAATGGTCTCTAAAGACCAGGTATTTCGATTTCTGGAAATGCAGTTCGCGCGTGCTGATAGAAATCATGACGGTCAGCTGGACGCCGACGAATTGGCGGCCTTTGTGCTTGCGGTGGCGAGGCCCGAAGTGGATCAGCGGTAGCGGCTTCAACTGGAGGATTTTGGTCCATGGCTAAAGCTTATTGGATTGCGTTTTATCACGAAATTTCGGATCCCAATAAGCTCGCCGCCTATGCAAAGCTGGCGGGACCGGCGATCGAAAAGGGCGGCGGACGCTTTTTGGCGCGGGGAATACCAGCCCAGGTGTACGACGAAGGTAAAATGGAACGAACCGTGTTGATCGAATTCGATTCTGTCGAAAAAGCCGTCGCGGTGCACGCTAGTCCCGCCTATCAAGCCGCGTTGGCAGCGCTGGCAGATGGCGTTGTCCGAGACTTGCGAATCGTGGCAGGGACTTGAGCCGTGAAAAGTTTGCGGCTCACTCCGCAATTCATTAAGATCTTCGACGAAATTGTCATTGGGGAGTAGCCGTCTTCTTCCCCAAGAAGAGCCCACGTCAACAGACTTAGCATCCTGATGCTATGGCGTGGGCAGTGATTTCGGGGCCGTCCTGACCCCGAATCGCCTGGCGAGACCTTTGGCCTTCTGCGTCCTCACCCTTGCCGGGCGAGCGATGTCGTAAGCGCCATTGGTGTTCTCGCTCGCCCGGCCAAGGTTTTCTGCATGACTCTCAGTGTGACGATCTTCTTGCTTTGCGCGGGGGCAATTTACCTATCCTGCGAGTATTTCGTGAACGGGGTGGAATGGGTGGGCCGCCGCTTGGGCGTCGGCGCCACGGCCACCGGAACAGTCCTTGCCGCCTTTGGCACCGCGCTCCCCGAATCTGCCGTGACCTTCGTCGCCGTGGTTGGACGCGATACGGCGCAGAAAGAGATCGGAGTAGGAGCCGCCGTCGGTGGACCGTTGGTGTTGTCCACCATTTCCTATGCAGTGGTGGGAGTTGTGCTCTGGTCCTCCCGCCGCAAGTTGCGGCGTGCCACCACCGATCTTCAACTGGATGCGCAGCGATTGAGCAGTGATCAGGCTTGGTTCCTGCTCATTTTCATTGCGGCTCTGGCTCTCGGGTTGGTGAGCTTTCCTTTCAAGCGGTGGATTGGAATTCTGCTATTCGGCGCCTACGCCTTGTATGTGTGGCGCGAAATGACCGCGGCACATGGCGGGGAACATGAGAACGAACAGTTGGTGCCCCTCAAGTTTAGACCGAAAAACCCGAGCCCGAGTCTGGCCTGGGCTGCTTTGCAAACACTCGCCGCTCTTCTGGTGATCGCCGTCGCATCTCACACCTTTTTGAGCGACGCAACGCGTTACGGCAGCGCGCCGACGCCTCTACCGCAATTCGACAACACTGATGCGCTCGCCGTCCTTGCGTAGAAGAAGTTCAGTCGAGCCGCCCAGGTCCTTCTTGAGATAGAGTCGCTGCGGTACG
>DATHKV010000216.1:0-4720 GCA_035488895.1 Steroidobacteraceae bacterium | reverse complement strand
CTTGCCGGTGTAGAACGGATGGCAGTTGGAACAAACCTCGACCTGCAAATCTTGACCGATGGTTGAACGCGTCTCGAACTTGTTCCCGCAGGTGCACGTGACCGTGATCTGTTTGTAATCGGGATGAATGCCGGCTTTCATAGGAAACCTCGTGTATCAGTTGCGGCAGAATCGGAGTGCTTCGAAAAGCAACATCGCCACGCCTTGAAGACCCTTACTTGTTGGCGAGACCGCAAGAAATCAATGCCAAAAACAGGGCCGCGCATCATATGCGCACCGCTACTTGCCGACAAGCGCTATCGATTGCACATATTTGTCCACAATAACTGTGGATAAGTCTGTGGACGGCGTCCTGCCGAAGCGACTGCTGCGGGGGAAATTCGCGTAATTGTTAATTTGATCAAAAAATAGACAGGCTACTTTCTCTTTATTATTCAATAGATTGCAGGATGCATCTGACCTACTGCAGATGCAATGTGCTGTAGGTCTCACTTTGTGCGGGACACGGCGGCTCGTGTGCATAAACCTCAGCCTAAGAAACTGGCCTGAAGATCATTGAGAAAGCGCCTGCCCAGCTCCGTGGGCCGCCAACCTGTCGGTGTGGGTTCGAGCAATCCGCGAGTTTGGGCGCTCGCGAGCTTTTCATCGAGAAATTCGAGCTCGAGGCCGGTCCGCGTGCGGTAACAGGCGCCGCTGAAGCCGTCATTCAGGCGCAGGGCGTTCAGCATGAATTCGAACGGCAGGTCGGCGGCGGCAATATAACTCTCCTCGCCCACCGCGACCGCGGCCCTGGCGATGCTGTCCTGATACTCGCGCGGCTGCTTCGGCTTGACGGTGCGCAAAATTTTCGCAGGCAATCCTAAGCTGACCTTGCCGTGCGCTCCCGCGCCCAGCCCTACGTAGTCGCCGAACAGCCAGTAGTTCAGGTTGTGGCGGCACCGTGCTCCCGGCCTGGCATAGGCCGACACTTCATATTGCGTGTAGCCCGCGTCCTCGAGCAGCTTTTGGCCGGCGAGCTGTATTTGCCAGGCCGCGTCCTCGTCCGGGAGCACCGGGGGACGCGAATGAAACACGGTCCCCGGTTCAAGCGTGAGTTGGTAGTAGGAAATATGCGATGGCGCCAACGAACATGCGATCCGCACGTCGCGCTCCGCCTCTTCCAATGTTTGGCCTGGCAGCGCGTACATGAGATCGAGGTTGAAATTATCGAGTTTCGCGGCGTTCAGCTCCTCCACCGCACGCAGCGTATCGTCGGGCGAGTGAATCCGGCCCAACACGGAAAGCGCCCGCGCATCGAAGCTCTGCGCCCCCAGCGAAACGCGATTGATGCCGGCTTCTGCGTAGCCTGCAAAACGGCCGCGCTCAATCGTCCCTGGATTCGCCTCCAAGGTGATTTCGGCGTCGTCCGCAATGGCGATGCGCGCCTCGAGGGCGCTGATCAGGCGCGCAAACTCCGCGGGAGCGAACAAGCTTGGGGTGCCGCCGCCGAAAAAAACCGTGTCGATCCTGCGCCCTTCGAGACGAGGCAATTCGGTTTCGAAATCCCTGATCAACGCATCGATGTACGACGCGTCCGGTTGTCCCGACTTGAGCTGGTGCGAATTGAAATCGCAGTACGGGCATTTGCGCACGCACCATGGCAGGTGCACGTACAAAGCCAGCGACGCATCGATCATGGGAGCTTTGCTCATGCGCCGTTGCTCATGGGAGTGCTGCTCATGCGCGCCGCCAATTGTTCGCGCAGCGCCCGCATGGCCTTGCCGCGGTGGCTCAATCGGTTTTTTTCCTCAGGATCAAGTTCGGCCGCGCTCTTGCGGAGGTCCGGCAGCCAAAAGTACGGGTCATAGCCGAAGCCCCCGGTGCCCCGGGCTGCATCCAGGATGAATCCCTCCCAATCGCCCTCGGCGACCAGCGGCGCCGCATCCTGCGCCGCCTCGACGAACACCAGTGCGCAGCGGTAACGCGCCTGGCGTCGCTCGGGCGGCACGCCCGCGAGTTCACGCATCAATTTGGCATTGTTCGCCCCGTCATCGGCGTCCGCACCCGCGTAGCGCGCCGAGTAGATCCCGGGTGCTGCGCCCAACGCATCGACTTCGAGGCCGGAATCGTCCGCCACCGCGGCGCAGCCGCTTAGCGCCGCGGCATGTCGTGCCTTCAACAGGGCGTTTTCCAGGAAGCTGCTCCCGGTCTCTTGCGGCGAGGGCAGCGAAAGTTCAGCGAGGCTGGTCAGCTCGAACGGCAATCCGGTGAGCAGGGTGCGGAATTCACGCAGCTTGCCGGGATTGGCGGTTGCAGCAACCAACCGCCTGGCAGCTTGGCTCCGCATCCTTAAGCGGCGCGCGACTTGAGCTGTGCGTCATGCAGCTGCGCAATCCCGTGGGTCGCGAGGTCCAGCAATTGATCCAGCTCATGGCGGCGAAACGCGTGGCCCTCCGCGGTCCCCTGAACTTCGACGAATGCGCCGCCGCTGTTCATCACGACATTCATGTCGGTTTCCGCGTTCGAATCCTCGGCATAGTCCAAATCGAGCACGGGCGTGCCGCGATAAATGCCGACCGAGACCGCGGCCACCTGTCCGTGCAGCGGGTTCGCGGCGATGGCGCGCCTCTTGAGCAGGGTGTCGATGGCATCCGCCAGGGCCACGAAGCCGCCGGTGATTGCTGCCGTGCGAGTGCCGCCGTCGGCCTGCAATACATCGCAGTCGATGGTGACCGTGCGCTCTCCCAAGGCCTTGAGGTCGACGACGGCGCGCAATGCCCGCCCGATCAGCCGCTGAATCTCTTGCGTGCGGCCGGTTTGCTTGCCGCGCGAAGCTTCTCGCGCCGAACGCGTGTGCGTGGCGCGCGGCAGCATGCCGTACTCGGCGGTCACCCAGCCCTGGGCGGCACCGCGCAGGAATCCCGGCACGCTGTCTTCGATGCTGGCCGTGCAAAGGACGCGGGTGTCGCCGAAACTGACCAGCACCGAGCCCTCCGCGTGGTGGGTGAAGCCGCGTTCGAATTTCAATTCGCGCAGCTGGTTGGCGGCTCGCCCGCTGGGGCGAACGCTCATGCCGCCTTCCAGCGAAGCGCGGCGGCGCTCGTGTTGTCGCTATAGGGCGCGGAGGCCTCCACGGCCTGCTCGCCCAAGTCGCTCAAGGAGTCGCGCAGCGGTTTGCCCTGGTTCTGCGCGAAGCGCACGAAATCCGGATCCCGCAAGTTGGCCCACAGGCCGTCGGTGCACAACAGCAGCACGTCGCCGGATTTGAGCTTGCGCCGGGATGAGATGGTCATTTCCGGCAGCGCGGCATCGCCGCCCAGACAACATTCGACGTAGTTGCGCATCGGGTGACCGTGCGTTTCCGCTTCCGTGATCAGCCCCTCGCGCAACAGCACCTCCACATGGCTGTGGTCGCGCGTGCGCTCCAGCACTTGCGCCTGCCGCAATTGGTAAATGCGGCTGTCGCCGACATGCGCCCAATAGGCGCCTGAGTCCTGCACCAGGCAGACGGCGCAGGTTGCGCGCGGCCGCGCTTCGGGGCTCAAGGCCGCACCGAGCTTCACGACTTCTTCATGCGCGCGGCCCAGCGACAAATGCAGGAAGCCCAAGGGATCGAAAACCGGATGCGGCGTTTGCCAAAAAAGTTCCAGCATGGTCGACAGCGCCGTTTCGGCGGCGCGCGCGCCATCCGCATGGCCGCCCATGCCATCGATGACCACCAAGAGCACGGCTTGCTCAGCGGCCGCGATCGCGACGCGGTCCTGATTTTCTTCGCGGTGCCCGATAAGGCTCACGTCCGCGGTTTCGATCTGCAATGCCGGCTCCTCGTCTGCTAAGCTTGCGAACCACCGATTATGGCCGATTTTAGCGACGACCCCCATGATTCGTAGCATGACCGGCTTTGCCCGACGCGAGCGGCAGTTCCCCTGGGGATTGCTGGCCTGGGAACTAAAGACCGTCAATCACCGATTTCTCGAGCTCGGCTGCCGCCTGCCCGAGGAATTCCGCTCCGCCGAAGCGGATTTTCGGGCTGCCATTGCCGGCTCCGTCCGCCGGGGCAAGGTCGAGTGTTCGCTGCACTTCAGGCCCGCGGCGACCGCGGCCTCGCTCGAAGTCGATGGCGAATTGCTCGCCAGCCTCACCTCCAGGGCGCAGCAGATTGCCTCGCAGGCAGGAGTGTCGGCTCGCATCGATGTTTTGGATTTACTGCGCTGGCCCGGTGTCATCCGAGATGGCACTCGCGACACCGCGCCCATGATCGCCGCCGCCCAGGGTTTGCTCGGCGAGGCCCTGTCGGACTTGAGCCGCTCCCGCGACAGCGAGGGCGGGCGGCTGCGTGATGCCTTGGAGCAGCGCTGCGCCGGGTTGCTGGAATTCTCGGGACGCGTCACCGACCGGCTGCCGGAAATCCGCGCGCGCATGCGGGCGAAGCTGCTGGACCGAATCGCGCAGCTGGTCGCCGACGTCGACCAAGATCGCCTCGAGCAGGAACTTGCCATCCTGGCGCAACGTCTGGATGTCGACGAAGAGATCGACCGGCTGCGCGGGCATGTCGCTGAAGTGCGCAAGACCTTCGACGGTCAGGAACCCGCGGGAAGGCGGCTGGATTTCCTCATGCAGGAACTCAACCGCGAAGCCAATACGCTGTCATCGAAGTCCCAGGACATCGAAACCACGCGCGCCGCGGTGGACATGAAAGTGCTGATCGAGCAGATGCGCGAACAAGTGCAGAACATCGAAT
>DATHKV010000215.1:0-15060 GCA_035488895.1 Steroidobacteraceae bacterium | reverse complement strand
GGGGTCCTGCATGGCAAGTTCGGTCAATCGCTCGTATTCGGGGCGATCCCGCCAACGTTCCAGGATCATGGCCGTGTTCGGCGAGGAGGCCGTGGCTGCTTGCTCCAGCAGCTCCTTGAGCACTGAAACCCCGGGTTTGTCGATGCTGCTGAGCAGATCGGGCTGCTCGATGGCCCCTGCAGCCGCTGGATGGTGCAGCACCAGCGTAATGGCCTGAGTCAGCAAATTACCGCGCCCGACACTCATTCGACCGCGCTGGCGAACCGGTAGTTCCGAGGTGTTCGCCGGGCGCTTGGATTCCCCGGCCGAGAAGAATTCCTTGAGCTTGTTGGCCGGCATGCTGACCCGCGAGGCGAGGCGGTCGGCCAGCATTTCCCGGTAAATGCCCTCCGGCATCCGTGCAAACAACGGGCCGGCCAGGGCTTTTAACTTTGCGCGTCCGTCGACGTGATCCAGGTCCACTTCGGCGATCAGTTGCTGTACGAGGTACTCGGACAGCGGCAGCGCTTGTTTCATGCGCGTCTCGAAGGCCTGCGGGCCCTCGGCGGCCACCAGGGTGTCCGGATCGTGGCCGTCGGGCAGAAACATGAATTTGAGTTCGCGTCCGTCCCGGGCCAGCGGCAGCGCGTTTTCCAGCGCCCGCCAGGCGGCCTGGCGCCCCGCACGATCGCCGTCAAAGCAGAATACGACTTCGTGAGTCATGCGGAAAATCTTGTTCAGATGCTCCTGCGTCGTTGCCGTTCCCAAGGTCGCGACCGCATAGCTGATCCCGGCCTGGTGCAGCCGAACCACATCCATGTAGCCTTCCACGATCAGCAGCCGCTTGAAATCGGCGCGCGCCTGCCGCGCCTCGAACAGCCCGTACAGTTCCCGCCCCTTGTGAAACAGCGGCGTCTCGGGCGAATTCATGTATTTGGGCTCGCCCTGATCGATGACCCGGCCGCCGAAGCCGATGACCCGGCCGCGCGAATCGCGGATCGGAAACATGAGCCGGTCGCGGAACCGGTCGTAGTAACCGCTGGTTCGCTCGCCCGTGCGCTCCAGAACGAGGCCCACCTGCAGCAACCGGCGCCGCTCCTCTTCTTCGGTTCCAAAGCGCTTCAGCAGCGCTTCCCAGGCGTCAGGCGCATACCCTAAGCTGAATTTGGCGCAAGTCTTTGCATCGATGCCGCGGCGCTCAACATAGGCTTGCGCACGCGCGTTGTCGGCGAGGTTTTGTTCAAAGAACCTCGCGGCGCGCAGCATCAGTTCGTGCAGGTCCGCGCTGCCGGGATCGCGCGCAACCTGCGCCTCGCGCGGCAGGTCGAGCCCTGCGCGCTGCGCCAAGTCGGCCACGGCATCGAGAAATTCCATCTTCTCGTACTGCATCAGAAAGCCGATGACCGTGCCGTGCGCGCCGCAGCCGAAGCAATGATAAAACTGCTTCTCGGCGCTGACTGAAAAGGACGGGGACTTCTCGTTGTGAAACGGGCAGCAGGCCTTGTATTCGCGTCCGGCTTTCTTCAAGGGCACACGGGCGCTGATGACATCCACGATGTCCGAGCGCGAGACGAGTTCGTCGAGAAACGAATCTGGAATTCGGCCGGTCATGGACCGCCCCCCACCTGCAATACTCGGTCAGGCTCTTGGGCTATCCGCCCAGTTTGGCTTTGATTTTCGCGCCGACGGCGCCCATGTCGGCGCGGCCTTGGGCCTTGGCCTTGATGAGCCCCATGACCTTGCCCATGTCCTTGATGCTCGTGGCGCCTGCGGCGCCGACGGCTTCATTGATCAGCGCGTCGAGTTCTGCGCCGCTCAACTGCGCCGGCATGTAGCTTTGCAGCAGGGTGATTTCCGCGGATTCCTTATCCGCCAGGTCCTGGCGGTTCCCTGCCTTGAACTGTTCCAGGGACTCCTTGCGCTGCTTGATCATCTTTTCGAGCACGGAGAGCACCTGCGAGTCGTCCAGGGTGATGCGCTCATCGACTTCGCGCTGCTTGATGGCAGCGGTGATCATGCGGATGGTGCCGAGCCGCTCCTTTTCACCGGAGCGCATCGCCGCCTTCATATCGTCGGTGATTCGCTCTTTGAGGGTAGCCAAATCGCGACCAATGCCCTTAGTAGGACGGGCGCGACGGGGCGGTGGCGGGCTGGCTGGCGGGCTGCTGCCCGGTGCCGCGCATGTTCTCGCGCGACAAGCGCTTCAAATGCCGTTTCACCGCGGCAGCCTTTTTTCGCTTACGCTCTTGGGTCGGCTTCTCGTAGAATTCACGGCGCCGCAGCTCGGTGAGGACGCCCGCCTTTTCACAGGCACGCTTGAAGCGACGCAGGGCGGCGTCAAAATATTCATTCTCACGAACGCGAACGCTGGGCATTCAAACCTCAATTGGTGGCACGGTCGCTGAAGGTTTCGGCGACAGGGGGGCGCATTCTAAAGTGCGCCCCCGTAAAAGGCAAAAATATGCGTGTTTTAGGCATCGAGAGTTCCTGCGATGAGACCGCCGTCGCCGTCTATGACGACACGGCCGGCCTTCTGTCACATCGCCTGCATAGCCAGGTTGCCATGCACCAGGCTTACGGCGGCGTGGTCCCGGAACTGGCTTCCCGGGACCATGTCCGGCGCCTGTTACCGCTCGTCAGAGAGGCGTTGACCGAGGCCAAATCGGATCAGACTTCGATTGACGGGCTCGCCTATACCGCAGGCCCCGGCCTGATCGGGGCCTTGCTTGTAGGCGAGGGGTTTGCCACGGCCTTGGCCGAGGCTTGGGGCAAGCCGGCCTTGGGGATACATCACCTGGAAGGTCACCTCCTGGCGCCCCTGCTGGAGCCCGAGCCGCCCGCCTTCCCATTCCTCGCGCTGCTGGTCTCCGGCGGCCACACCCAGCTCGTGGATGTCGCCGAGCTGGGCGCCTATCGGATTTTGGGCGAGACCGTCGACGATGCGGCGGGGGAGGCCTTCGACAAGACCGCCAAACTGCTCGGGCTTCCGTATCCGGGCGGCGCTGCGCTGGCCTCGCTCGCGGAAAGCGGGCGCAGCGGCGAATTTGCATTTCCCAGGCCCATGCTGGACCGGCCGGGCCTGGATTTCAGTTTCAGTGGCCTGAAAACCGCCGCCCTAGTAGCCTTGCGCGGCCGCGACCTTAAGGGCCCGGTTCGCGCCGATATCGCGCGAGGTTTCGAGGAGGCCGTGGTCGATACCTTGGCTGAAAAGTGCCGGCGCGCGCTCAAGCAGACGGGCCATCGGCGATTGGTGATCGCCGGGGGCGTGGGCGCGAACCGCCGCCTGCGCGAGCGGCTTCGGCAGGTGGTGCGGGAATCGAATGCGCAGCTGTTTTTCCCGCGCACTGAATTCTGTACGGACAATGGAGCAATGATTGCGCTCGCCGGGTGTCTGCGGTTCGCGGCCGGCATGCGCGGCACCTTGGGCTTAAGCGCGCGGGCGAATTGGGAACTCGGCAGCATAGGGGACTGAAGTTTTTCGATGGACAAAATATTCATACACGCGCTGAAAACCGAAACCATCGTCGGCATCTTCGACTGGGAGCGGCAGGTCAAGCAAACGGTGATCCTCGATATCGAGTTCAGCGCCGATATCCGCAAGGCTGCGCTCACCGATTCGATCGACGACACGCTGAACTACAAGCGGGTCGCGAAACGGGTGCTCGCCTTTGTCGAAGAATCCACCTTTCATCTGGTGGAGACCCTGGCCGAGCACGTCGCCATGCTGATTCTCGAGGAGTTCGCCGTGGCCTGGGTGCACATTGCCCTGAGCAAGCCCGGCGCGATCCGCGGCTCGCGCGATGTCGGCGTGACGCTGGAGCGGGCCGTTGCCGATTTGGGCAGTTGGCGCGCCCGTGCGGCGCCAAGCACCTGATGAACCGCAAGTTCCTGATGAATCTCTAGATGCTGCGGCCGCCGTCAACCGCGATGATCTGGCCGGTGATGTACGGCGCATCCTTCGCGAGGAATAACGCGGTGCGCGCGATATCCGGTGGCGTACCGTGGCGCTTGAGCGCGGTCTTATCGATGATTTCGGCCTTCAGCGCCTCGTCCATATCGCCTTCCGGCCACAGCACGGGCCCGGGTGCGATGCCGTTCACGCGGACCTCCGGTCCCAGCTCACGTGCCAGCGAGCGCGTCAGCATGGCAAGTCCCGCCTTAGCCACGCTGTAAACCGGATGCGCCCTCAAAGGCCGCAAAGCGTGAATGTCGATCATATTGATGATGAGGCCGCGCTGCGCCCGCAAGCTGGGGGCGGCGGCTTGCGACAGGAACAGCGGCGCCTTCAAATTGCTGCCGACAAGGTCATCCCATTGCGTCAGCGTGATCCGGCCAACGGGCGTGGGGTAGAAACTCGAGGCATTGTTGATCAGGATATCCAAGCGACCGAATTCCAGCAGCGCTGCGTCGATCAATTTTTCCGGCGCGTCGGCGTCCAACAGCTGTGCGGCAAAAATCGCCGCGGAATGCGCGCGCGTGCGGTTGAATTCGTCCGCCAAGGCGATGGCGGCGGCGGCCGACGCACGATAGTGAATCATCACATTGGCGCCCGCCGCATGCAGCGCACGCGCGATCTCGGCGCCCACGCGGCGCGCACCGCCGGTGATCAACACCGTTTGATCGCGCAGCGCGAAATTGTCATTCATGACGACCATGCGCCGCAACGATACCGCAAGATTTAGGAGCCTGTCTGAGCATTCCCCGTGGCCCGAAGGGTTGGCTCTGGAAGGGGCGTCTGCGGCGTTGCGCGGCTTGCCCGTGGAATCAACCACGGCCTGTGCCGCGCGCCTTGCATCCGCTCCCTTGCAGAGCCAGCGCGGCTCACGGGGAATGCTCAGACAGGCTCCTGGCGGCGGGAAATGACGCCGGATGACGCCGCGGCCGAGCACAGCACTCTTGCGCGCGCGCACTTGATGAACGAGATCGATGCGGCCGGCGGGTGGCTGAGCTTCGAGCGATTCATGGACCTGGCGTTGTACGCCCCAGGCCTCGGCTACTACAGCGGCGGCGCGAGGAAACTGGGCGCCGACGGCGATTTCACGACGGCACCGGAGGTCTCGCGTTTGTTCGGCGCCTGCGTGGCGGTGCAGTGCGCCGAAATATTGAGCGAGCTGCACTTGGGGCGCGTGTTGGAAATAGGCGCGGGCAGCGGCCGCCTGGCCGCAGACATCCTGGCACGCCTCGAAACGGAAGGCCGATTGCCCGAGCGCTACTCGATTCTTGAAATCAGCGCCGACTTGCGCGAGCGCCAGCGCGCGTATCTCGAACAGCGGCTGCCCCACCTGCTTGCGCGCGTGCGTTGGTTGGACCAGCCCCCTCAGCAGCCCTTCGAGGGAGTCATTCTCGCGAACGAAGTGCTGGATGCGTTGCCGGTGGCCCGCTTTCGTTGGTGCAATGGGGCGGTCGACGAAATGGGCGTCGCGATCAGCGGCGGCGAATTCGTCTGGGCCGCGCGTCCCGCGACTGCGGCGATGACGCGAATCAGCAATGAATTATCCGTGCGCAGCGATCGCTGGGACGAGGGCTACACGTCCGAGTACTGCCCGCGCATGAGCGCCTGGGTAAAGAGCGTCACACAACCCCTGGGCCGGGGCGCGGTCTTGTGGTTCGACTACGGCCTGCCGCGTGCGCAATACTATTTGCCGGAACGGCGCGACGGCACGCTGGTGTGCCATTACCGCCATCGCATGAGCGCCGATCCCTTCGCGCATATTGGGCTGCAGGACATCACGGCCTGGGTGGACTTCACCCGGGTCGCGGAAGCGGGCCGCGATGCCGGTCTTGAGCTTGCGGGCTTTACGACACAGGCGCATTTCCTGGCCGGGTTGGAGATTGATCGGGAAATGCGCCTGGCGGCGGCGGGCGATGAGAATTTGTTTGCGCGCCTGGCCAATCAGGCGCGGCAGCTGTTGTTGCCCGGCGAGATGGGCGAGCGATTCAAAGTCATGGCGTGTTTGCGCGCCATGGACATGCCGCTCTCAGGATTCAAGCTTCTGGATTTGCGGCATACGTTGTAAGAGAGGGCATGCAGATGAAAATATCGGTGTTGGACGACTATCAAGGGGCGGCGCTCAAGTTGGCCGACTGGTCAGAAGTTGCCAAGCGCGCGCAGCTCGACGTGTTCAGCGACCATCTCGCCGACCCCGGCGAGGTGGTCAAGCGATTGCTTCCCTACGACATCGTCTGCGTGATGCGCGAGCGCACGCCGCTGCGGCGCGCGCATATTGAACAACTGCCGAACCTCAAACTCATTGCCTCGACCGGTCCGCGCAATGCCTCCATCGATCTTGAAGCTGCCGCTGAGCGCGGCATCAAGGTGGTGCACACCGGCTATTTCGGCAGCCCGACCGTTGAACTGACCTGGGCTTTGATTTTGGCGGGCGCGCGTCACATCGCGGCAGAAGCTGCGGCGGTCCGCAGCGGTGGGTGGCAGCACACCATCGGAGAAGACTTGTCGGGCAGAACCCTGGGGCTCATCGGCCTCGGAAACCTGGGATCGAAGGTGGCCGGCATCGGCCAGGCTTTTGGCATGCAAGTCCTCGCCTGGAGCCAAAATCTCACCGCCGAGAAGGCCGCCGCCGCCGGGGCCGAACTCGTGTCGAAGGAACAATTGCTGCGCCGCTCGGATGTGGTGTCGATACACCTGGTGTTGAGCGAGCGCTCGCGCGGACTGATTGGCGGCGCTGAATTGTCGCTGATGAAGCCGACCGCACGCTTGGTCAACACCTCGCGCGGTCCCATCGTGGTGGAAGCGGCGCTGATCGCGGCTTTGAGTGCGGGTCAAATCGCCGGCGCAGCCATCGATGTATACGACACGGAACCGCTACCCGCCGATCATCCGTACCGGAAAATCCCCAATCTGCTGGCAACGCCCCACATCGGCTACGTCTCGCGCGCATTGTACGAGCGCTTCTACCGCGACACCGTCGCCAATATTCTCACTTGGCTGGATGCGCACCCTTGACGATCTCTTCAATGGTTCGCAGCCGGCGCTGGTGCACGCGCTCCGCGATCAGGGGACCGACCTGATCCGCGATGTCCTCCGGCGTCGGCTTCACCGTGGCCGCCGCATCTCGCGCCGCCTGCAAGTATGCACGCTGAGGATAGGGATCCTCCTCGAGGCCTAGACGGCCGCGAGAGTCCGCCTCGCAGGCCAGAAGCGCTTGCGCGAACCGCTCGGGCCGGCGAAACGCATCGGTTTTTTCCAATATTCCCAAAATGGTGCCGGGCCGCAGCTCGAACGCGCGATGCACATTGCCGTGGTAACGCGCCACGATGATGCTGAGTTCGCGGTATTCGGCCGGCAGCTTCAACCGATCGCACAGCGCTTCGATGAGCGTGACGCTGCGCTCCTCATGTCCTTTGTGGCCGGGCCATTCCTGGTGCGGCGTCGTCGCCTTGCCGAGATCGTGCACCAGCGCCGCAAAGCGCACCCTCACATCGGCGCTCAGGCGCACAGCCTGGTCGAGCACCATCAGGGTGTGCACGCCCGTGTCGATCTCCGGGTGCCACTTCTCGGGCTGCGGCACGCCGAACAGCGCGTTGATCTCCGGATACACGACCTTCAATGCGCCGCAGTCGCGCAGCACTTGAAAAAATACACTGGCGCCGGGCTCGCGCAACGCCTTTTCGGTTTCTTGCCATACACGTTCGGCCACCAAGGCATCGACTTCGCCGCGCTCGACCATGGTGCGCATCAGCGCCATGGTTTCCGGTGCAATGCGAAAGCCGAGTTGCGAGAAGCGCGCGGCGAAGCGCGCGAGGCGCAGGATGCGAACCGGATCTTCCACGAACGCGGGTGAGACGTGCCGCAGCACCCGCGCTTCCAAGTCGCGGCGGCCGCCGTGCGGGTCGACCCAGGATCCGTCGCCGGCTTGCGCAATGGCATTGATGGTCAGGTCGCGGCGCGCAAGATCCTCTTCCAGGGTGACCTCGGGCCCGAATTCGACCGCAAAGCCGCGATATCCGGGCGACGTCTTGCGCTCGCGGCGCGCCAGCGCGTATTCCTCGTGCGAATCGGGATGCAGGAACACGGGGAAGTCGCGGCCCACCTCGCGATAATTCGAGCGCAGCAGCGCGTCGCGCGTGCCGCCCACGACGACCCAGTCGCGTTCCTTGACGGGCAGACCCAAGAGAGCGTCTCGAACGGCGCCGCCAACCAGATACACTTGCATGCGTGAATATTAACAGCATCGCCGTCACAATCCGCGCGGCGGCGGCGATTGCGCTGATTGCTTCTTTGAGCGGCGGCTGCTACCTGCTGCAAAGCGCCGAAGGCCAGCTGGCGCTGATGTCCGAGCGGCAACCCATCAGCACCGTCATCGATGCGCCCTCGACGCCGGCGAAGCTGCGCGCCCAGCTCAAGTCAGTTACCGCGATCCGCAATTTCGCCAGCCACGAGCTTGGGCTGCCGGACAACGGCAGCTATCGAAAGTACGCGGATATCGGCCGACCCTATGTGGTGTGGAATGTAGTCGCGGCGCCGGAATTTTCCGTCGAGCCGGAGAAATGGTGTTTTCCCATCGTCGGATGCGTCGGCTACCGGGGCTATTTCGTCGAGGCCAGGGCGCGCAAATTCGCCGCCGGACTGCACGCTGAAGGGTACGACGTCGTGGTCGGCGGGGTCGCGGCCTATTCCACGCTCGGACATTTCGACGATCCCATTTTGAGCACCATGGTCAGTTGGAACGATGTGGAGCTGGCATCGATTATTTTCCACGAGCTCACCCATCAGCTCCTGTACGTGCGCAATGACGCATCCTTCAATGAGGCGCTGGCGACCACGGTGGAGGAGGAAGGGGTGCGGCGCTGGCTTGACAGCCAAGGCCGCGAAAAGGACCTAAGCGATCACCTGCTGCAGCAGAAACGCTATCTCGAGGTGATCGCGTTGATGAGCACCACCCGCGGCAAGCTGCGCGAGCTGTATGCGGCCGGCTTGCCGCCGCCGCTGATGCGCGAGCGTAAACGCCGGGCCTTCGAAGCCTTGCGCGAATCCTACGGGGCGCTGCGGACGCAATGGGGCGGTCACGCGCCGTTCGACGCCTGGTTTGCGCAGGACATCAACAACGCCCACCTGGCGTCCATTGCGACTTACTTTGCCTGCGTACCGGGTTTTGAGCGGGAGTTGAAGGCAGTCGGCGGAAACCTGCCTGCCTTCTACACCCGTGTTCGTGAGCTGGCAAAACTCGATCGACATCGGCGAGATCTGCTGGTATGCGGAACATCGGGGAGCTCCTAGGAGCCTGTCTGAGTATTCCACGTGAGCCGCCACGCGGAATACTCAGACAGGCTCCTAAACCGCCACCAGCGAATACTGAACCGCCAGCGCGATCGCCGACACGATGGTCACCGCGAGAATCCCTTGAACCAGTCTTGCGACAAAGAATAAATCGTTCATGATATGCGCTCCGTTGATTATTGATCCCACGGCGCATAGGTTGTGCTTCGCGCCGATTCAGAACAAATTCAATCCCTGATCAATTGTTAAGGAAACCTTAAGGTGCCATCTGCATACGACCGATTGCCTTTGGGCTCCCTGCGGGTGTTCGAAGCGGTTGCTGCGCACCTGAGTTTTTCGGAAGCTGCGGATGCCCTGAACGTCACGCCCGCGGCCGTCAGCCAGCAAATCAAGACATTGGAATCCTACATTCAGGTTCCGCTGTTCAGGCGCAGCGGGCGCCGCGTCGAAATCACCGACGAGGGTCTGGAATTGCTGCCGGCGGTGCGGGAGGGTTTGGAAAAGCTCGAGTCAGCCCTGCAGGAGATGAAGCATCACCGCCGCGCGGGACCGCTGCAGATCAGTCTGCTGTCCTCATTCCTGCAGATCTGGCTGATGCCGCGCATTCGCTCGTTCCGGCGCAAGTTTCCCGACATCGAATTGCGTTTTCACACCTCGCGGGAGCTGGTCGATTTTTCGCGCACCGCCAATCACATCGCCATTCGCTTCGGCCGCGGCAACTATCCGAACATGCACAGCGAGAAGCTGCTCGACGACTGGCTGGTGCCCGTCGCAAGCCCCGATCTCATCAAACAGCACGGCATGATCGAGCGCGGCGCCGACTTGCGGAAATTCCCGCTGCTCGAGAACGGCGATGAGCCGTGGCGGGTGTGGGCGCAGGCGTCCGAGGAGGAGGCATGGCACTCCCGAGCGCCGAGCATCGAAGACTCCGCGGGTTTGCTGGCGGCGGCGGAAGAGGGGCTGGGATATGCCTTGGGAAGGTGGACGCTGGTGGCGCGCTCGCTGCAGAAGGGCACGCTCAAGCTCGCCGGCAAGCACACCGTGCCGTATGCCTCGTCGTACTGGTTCGTCTGTCCGAAGAGTTTTCTCGCGCTGCCCAAGGTGGCGCAGTTTCGTGAATGGATTTTCGCGGCGGCGAGCGCCTTTCCAGCACCGCCCGGACACGATGCGTGAGCGGGTCAGCCTGGCGGGCTGCCACGTCTTTGTTGGCGGCGCTGCTCATCGCCTCAGCGGGATGTGCTAAGGCTGTCCATGATCCGGCGGCGCAGATCGACGCGTTGATGCGCCCCTATACGGGAGCGGTGCCGGGCGCGAGCGTGCTCGTGCTGCGCGATGGATTGCCGATTTTCCGCCGCGCCTACGGATTGGCGGATCTCGAGGCCCGGATTGCCGCGGCGCCGGCCACCAATTACCGACTGGCTTCGATGACAAAGCAATTCACGGCCGCCGCCGTGCTGCTGCTCGTCGAGAATGGCCGCTTGACGCTCGATGACCCGATCCGCAAATGGCTGCCCTCGCTGCCCGCCGCGGCAAACGATATCCGGATTCGCCATCTGCTGACCCACACCTCGGGCCTGATCGACTATGAGGACGTGATGCCCGAAGCGACTACCGCGCAATTGCACGACGCGGATGTGCTGCGCCTGCTGGAAGCGGAAAATCGGACTTATTTTGCAACCGGCACGCAATATCGCTACAGCAACAGCGGCTATGCGCTGCTCGCGCTGATTGTCGGACGCGCCTCCGGCAGCGATTTCGCGACCTTTCTGCGGGAGCGGATTTTTCATCCGCTGCGCATGCAGAACACGGTCGCATTCGAGGACGGCATTTCGAGCGTTGCCAACCGCGCCTATGGCTACAGTGTCGAGGACAACGCCTGGAAGCGCACCGATCAGAGTTTGACGAGCGCGGTTTTGGGCGACGGCGGCGTCTATTCCTCGATCGATGACCTGGCTAAATGGGATGCATCTCTCTACGACAACCGGCTGCTGCGCGCCGAGTCGCGGCGCGCAGCCTTTTCGCCGGCCACCAAAACCGATGACGCCGAAGTTCAATACGGCTTCGGTTGGCGCATCACGGGAGAATCGCTGTGGCATTCGGGCGAGACCATGGGGTTTCGCAATGTCATCGTGCGCTTCCCGGCGCATCGCTTCACCGTGGTGGTGCTGACCAACCGGGATGATCCGGAACCCTACTTTCTGGCGCTGGCCATTGCCAAGCTGTACTTGCCGTCGGCCGATGCCGTGCACGCGGCCCATGCCGCGGCGGGACCGGATTCGGACGCGCATCCGCAAGCGTCAAGCGCGCATTGAGGCTTGGGCTTCGGCGAGGTTTAGGGCGCCGATCGCGCCCGTCCGGCTGCGGCGCGATTCTGGCTCAGGCGCGCATTGTCTTCCTGCGCGCCCAGGAACAAACGCGCAGAGGCAGCCATGGATTTGGGTTTGATGCCCAGCTGCGAGAAGCCGTCCTGTTTGACGACACTGTCGACGCCGAGGCTGCGATAGTTATCGCCGGAAAGAGGGCGGCCCGGAACGAAATTCATGAAAAACGCCTGCGTGCGGCCTATGACAGCCGGCAGGCCGATGATCCAGCGGCGCCGGCGCGTCAGTTTCGCAACCAGCGCGACGATTTCGCGCAAGCTGTACACCTGCGGGCCGCCGAGCTCATAGGTCTGACGGCTGCTGGCGCCGCCGTGCAGGCAGTGCAGCAGCGCGTCCACCACATCGTCCACGGACACGGGCTGCAGACGCGCATTGGGTCTGGCCAGGGGAAAAGCCCAAGGAATCGCCGCCAGCAATCCCGCGAAGCGATTCAAGAATGAATCGCCGGGGCCGAACATCACCGTGGGCTGAAAAATCGTCCAATCGACGGCGTTTTGCTCGCGAATCAGCTTTTCCGCTTCGCCCTTGGAGCGCAAGTAATAGCTGGGTGCGTTGGGGGCGGCATTCAATGCCGAGACCTGCAGCAGGCGGCCGATCCCGGCGGATCGGGCCGCCAGCAGTACATGCTGCGTGAGTTCGGTGTGGGCGCGGCGAAAACCTGCGCCGCCGAACCCGCGCTCATTCAGTATGCCGATGAGATTGATCACCACGTCCTTGCCGCGGAAGCGTTCGCTCAACTGCGGTTCCTGGTACACATCGCAGTTCTCGAGCGTGAGCCCCGGCAGCACCAACAGGTGTTTGTGCTGCTCCCGATCGCGCGACAGCACGGTGACCAGGTGGCCGTCCTTGATCAGGCGGGCGACCAGCCGGGTGCCTAAAAACCCAGTACCGCCGAGAACGACTATGGAGGAGGGGCGCATGGCCTAGCGCACCGGAAGCAGAAGAGTATCGCTGCCACGACGGACCTTGAGCACCAGCACGGTCGCGCCTTTGACGGCTTCGCGAAATGATTTCATGTTCGTCACGGGCGTTCTTCCCACGCCCACGATGACATCGTTCGGGCGGATTCCCGCTTGGGCCGCGGCGCTGGCCTCTTGCACGCGATTCACCAAAACGCCGCCGCCATCCGGCGCATCGGCCAATTCGGCGCCGTCGAGACCTCGATTGATCTCGGCCGCGCTCGCAGACTCCGCCTCGCCACGGTCGGCTATCAACGCCGTGACCTTGCGCGGCTTGCCGTCGCGCAGCAGCCCGAGCTCAACCTTGTCCCCGACGTGCAGCATGCCGATGGCGTTGCGCAGCTCGCCGGAACTCTTCATGGTGACGCCGTTGAGCGAGGTGATGATATCGCCCGTTTTGATGCCGGCCCGTTCCGCGGCCGATCCTTGCACGACGCCCGCAACCAGGGCGCCGGTGGTCTCGGTCAGGCCGAATTCCTTGGCGATGTCCGCGGTGACGCTGTAGAGCTGCACGCCGAGCACGCCGCGTTTGACCTGGCCATATTTAATGAGCTGGTCCATGACGCTGCGGACCATGTTGACCGGGATTGCAAAGCCGATGCCGATGTTGCCGCCGGTGCGGGACAGAATGGCCGAGTTCACGCCGACCAATTCGCCGCGCAGATTCACCAGGGCGCCGCCCGAATTGCCCGGATTGATGGATGCGTCGGTTTGAATGAAATCCTCGTAGCCGCCGGCCTCCGGATTGATACCGCTGCGCCCCAGCGCGCTGACGATGCCGGCGGTGACCGTGTGCTGCAGGCCGAAGGGATTGCCGATGGCGACCACGTAGTCGCCGACCTCGAGCTTGGTCGAGTCACCCAACGGCATGGCCACGAGATTCGGTTGCTTGGCCTGTAAAACGGCGACATCGGCGCCTTCATCGCTGCCGATGACTTTGGCACTGAAAGTCCGATTGTCGAGCAGCGTGATCGTGATTTCACTCGCGTTTTCGACCACATGATGGTTGGTGATGATGTAGCCGTTCTTCGCGTCTACGATGACCCCGGAGCCCGCGCTTTGGAATTGACGCTCGCGCGGCTTCGAGTCCGGCGGCGCATCGAAGAAGCGGCGGAAAAACGGATCATCCAGGAGCGGATTGTGGCCGGGCTGCTCTTTGATGGTGCCGCGCGTAGCTATGTTCACGACGGAAGGCGACACGCGCTTGACCATCGGAGCCAGCGTGGGCATGGGAGCTGCGGCATCGGAGGCCGGAACGGCCGCGCGGGCCGGCCCGCTGATCGCGATCGCGGTGAGCGCGGCGGCTGCAAACTGTAGACGCAGATTCATGCGGTCCTTCGGGATATCCTCTGGGCGGCGAGCAAAACAAGGCCGGACCTGGATGGTCCGGCCTGCCCGCCAGTATCGACGCGATATTACACGGAAGGACGCGTGCCCAGGATCCCCTTAGGCGGCTTCGACCAGGATCTTGTGCGGCTGCACTTGCGCCAGCTTCGGGATTGCGACTTCCAGCACACCATTGGCGACCTTCGCCTTGATGTTCTGTGCGTCAGCACTCTCCGGGAGGCTGAATCGGCGCTGGAATTCGCCGCTGATGCGCTCGATGCGGCGGAAGCCCTCGCGCGTCTCCTTGCGTGAATCCTCGCGCTGTCCGCGAATGGTCAGCACGCCCTGGTCGGAGGTGATTTCCACTGCCTTCGGATCGACGCCCGGCAAATCCACGTGCAGCACGAACTGATTGGCTTCCTCGTGGATATCCACGGGCGGCAACCAGGCGCCGGAATCGGCAGCCGTCGTCAACGGCGCACCAAACAAACGATCAACTTCTTTCTGCAGTCGGCTGACGAGCGCCCACGGCTCATAACGTACGACAGTCATGTCTTGAAACTCCTATAAAGAGAATAAAAATATCGAATAACTTTCCTGTGAATCGAAACTCACGCGCGTGATTCTGGAAATTGGGTCGCTCGAATGCATTTCAACTCGCGGCGAGCGAGTGATAAGCGAGTGATAAGCGGGTGTCGAGCGAACGTGGGTTTGGTGTCCGGCGCGAGCAGTCGGGGGGCCGGAAAGTGTGACGCAGTTCAAAGTCAATGGAACATAATGTGGATAACGTGTGCAAACACAATATCTTGCGATTTGCGCTTTTTCCTCTTGACCTCTGCTTCCGAAAGGGTAATCAGCTGATTTCTGCGGACAATTCTCTATCTCATTGATATATGAGTGTTTTTTTGACCGAAAATACTGAAAAAAAAGTCTTGACGATGATTGCCATCGGGCCGTACCCTCTCGCCTCAAACACAAGATGTAGTGTTAGTTACGGTCCGTCGAGCCCCATCAGCTTACGTTAAGTCACCAACGCTTTTTTTTCGCGAGAACACCGCCATTTGTGTTCAGATTTAGCTCGATAATTATAACGGAGCGGCGTAGATACCCATGAATACGGTGGTCAAAATACAGCCCAAAGATGTTGGCAGCATCCCTTATCAAGAAGCCTCCTTCG
>DATHKV010000214.1:0-4009 GCA_035488895.1 Steroidobacteraceae bacterium | reverse complement strand
AGCCACCTCACGGCGCGCCCCACTTTGCGAAGGTCGCGCCGAAAATCGCGAGCAGAACGGCGAACAGCACGCTCCACAGGGTAGCGATCGCGCTGCGCTTGATGGTCCTGATATCTCCCCGGGCCTCCCTCAGATCCTCCTCGATATAGGGAAGGGCGGTTTCCAGCCTCGTCAGGCGCTGTTCTAGATCGTGCTGGCGCTGTGGCGGAGAAGCCATCGGCGAAAATCCTCATGAGCGGCATTTCCTCAATTGTTCGCGCAAGCGTATATGCTCGCGAAGTGCCTCACCAATTGCCGAGCCCTGGGGTAAGCGCCCGATCTCGTCAGCAAGACGCGACTGGTAAGCTTGGTTCCATGCGGCAAGCGGCGGGCACACGGCAATGGGAGGCAGCGGCTCGGGATCGCACCAGAAAATGAAGAGCAGCCCGTAGCAGAGGGTCATGAGTGCGGCTCTACAAACCAACGCTCATAGGCGCGCTTCTCTGCCGTATTGAGAAGATGATCTTCGCAATAGATTTTGCCGTCCGCACGTTCGTAAAGGCAGACTCGCTCCATGATCGAACCCCGCAGGCGACGCGTTTCTTCGGTTGCTCCACATTCGCAACAACTCAATGGTGGGATTTCAATGCGTGTCCCATCCCTTGAGAAATAATGATCCCCCATCACGCCAGCACCCGTTCTCGATAGCGCCGCAGATCGTCCTCGCGCGCATCGCCCCAGACCCAGCGAACGACCATCTCGTTCAATTCCACGTCGCAGGACGCGCATAGGGTCCGATAAACGCGATCATCGGCGCAGATCTGCCATTGCGCCCATGCTGGCCGGCCACAGCGGGTGCAGGGTCGGCGCCGGATGCCGATTTCGGTGTAAGGCTTACGCCTCACCGAGCTTCCCCGACAGCAGTTCGTGCTTGAACTCTTCGCACAGCAGCACATTCACTTCGTTCGTGCCCACGCTGGCATAGGCGCGCAGCTCGCCGTCAGCATCGCGACCCAGTACGAGCACAATATCGAGATTGTCAGCGAGCGCGCCGTTCAGCACGCGCTCAACCGGGATTGGGGCCTTAGTGATGCCACCGAACTTAAAGACGTTCACTCCTTGCCCTCCAGAAAGAGCCACGTCGCCTCGCTCCGTTTCGCTGCCTCATAACGCGCTCTGATACGGCGCATTATCCGCCAGCGCCGAAACTCCACCAGCAGCGCAAAGACTACTTTCGTCACGCCTTGCCCTCCCTGAGCAGTTTCATGATCTCTTCCTCGCTCAGCAGCGGCACGTTCGCCATGCGCTGTTCCGCAGCCTGGATGGCCACAGCGGCCGCCTGCACGGCGTCGGCCCGGCCGAGCGCCACAGCGTCCTCATGATCGCGCCAGGACTGGAACAGATCGAGCAGCACCTGACCGAAAGCCGACACGGCCGCCTCGATGAGCGGCCGCGCCAGCAATGCCAGAATGGCTTGCATTAAGCAGTAGGAGCTGCCGGGGTGGAAGCGGCAACAGCTTCGGAAAGCGCCTGGGTCTGCGTGTCGAGCTGGGTAGCCAGAGCCTCGACCTTGGCCTGGTTAGCGGCCGCGTCGCGGATCGCATCGGCGATGTTGGTCAGGAGCGTGATCACCGACTGGATGACGCTGCTGTTTTCGGAAACTTCCGTCTCCAGGCGATTGAAGTCCAATGCCATTTTTTCAAATCCTTCAATGAGGTGGGTAAGCGCCTTTTCGATCCGGCCCAACCGGCGCGCGATATCTGGGTCCGAATTTGGATAATAGTTGTGAACCTCAACGGTCATATCGTCTTGATCTCCTTGATTGCCACGGCGGTCTCGGCCGCCTGCCCGATGGCCTCGAAATCAGGCTTGGGTGCATCGGGGAGCACGCTGGGCTTGGGTGCCGTATCGCCGGACACTGCCGGCGTATCGATGCGCGAGAAGCCCATTTCCGCGATGTCTGCCGGCGCGCCCATAAACGCCTTGACGGCCTCGGAACCGTGCACCAGCGCGAAGGTCACCACCTCCTTCAGCACCTGATTGCGCACGTCGATGGACCACACCTTGTCCTTCGTCGCCCCTACGACGGCGTTCACCGCATAGACCAGCGCACGGTTCATGAGCTGATCGGCCTGCATGGTGAGCAGGATGGAACTCACGCGCGGCCCAAGGTTGGACAGCGCCCCGCGCAACGCATAGACGACGTAGCTGACGATCGCCGCGCCCCAGACGGTGACAATGTCGCCGATCCAGCTCCCCACAGGCACCTGCACGACGGTGCTGGCCGGCGGCACGACGGCATCGACGGCCTGAGCGATGGCGGGGATGGCGAGCATAAAAAAAGCGGCAAACGCCGCAAGCAAAAGTCGCATATGATGTCTTTCTCTAGTTGAAATTTAAACCCCCGCTCGCCCCGTCTCGACCAGCATCTTCAGCATTGCCGCCGCACCGCATTGCTTATCGACCGCCTCGGGATCGAAGACCCCGTCCGCGACGTATTTCCCGCGATCGTAAAGCGTGGTGAAGCTCCACACATAGGGGCTGTTGATCTTGCCGAAATAGCCCCAGCCATTGTAGCGCTCCCACTCGTAGAGGCAGCGGGCCGCCTCCCAGCTGGGCACTTTTTCGAGAGCGTCCATCTTCAAGGCATCGAGCGCAGACTCCACCCAAGTGAAGGGCGGCGAGCCGGCGGCGGGCCGCCCGGCGGGCACGTGCGTCGTGCGCTTGGTGAGCGGATCGCCATTGTGCAGATGCGTCTTGAAATTGCCGCTGCTCTCACGGCTGTGGATGATCGCGACGAACCACCAGGGGCAGCCGATCACCATCGCGACCGCCTGATATTGATCGAGGTTCTTGGCGAGCTTGTCGACGATGGTCTTCGTCGCGGCGCGCTGTTTCGGCAGCACTTGCGCCGCTTCCCACAGGTTCGCATAGCCCTTGCGAACAGATGCATATGTCGGCTTCATTCAGAACCCTCTCTGAGCTATATGTGCGGCATGCGGATTGTCTGGATCGATGGCGAGGGGGCAGCGTGGTGCCGCCCGTGGAAACGGCGCTTCAGGCTGCCTTATTGGATGGCGCGGCTGCTCCGGCGCTAAGCGCCGAATTCCAGCACGAAGACCACACCGGCCTTGCCGTTACCGCCATTGGTCCCGGTATGGTGAGTGCCGCCGCCGCCAGCGCCATAAGCCCCGGCGTTCCCGCCAGCGCCCGTACCGGCGTCGCCGTCAAAGCCGCCGCGTCCGCCGCCACCCCAGAACGAGTCACCGCCATTGCCGCCGTGACCGCCATCACCGTTAGAGCCGGACGCACCGTCACCGCCGGGGATATTCATATTCCCGCTTGTCGCAGCGCCGCCAACGCCGCCCTGGCCGCCATTATTCGCGCCGCCGCCGTTCGCGGTAAAATGAGCGCCGAAGGTCGTGTTGCCGCCGGCTGCGCCATTGCCACCTACCGTGCTGCCAGCGCCGGCATCGCCAATCGTCACGGTTTCAGACGTTATCGCAGAGACGTCGATCAGCTTAATGCTGGTGCCTCCGGCAGCCCCGCCGCCCATTCCTATGTTGGAAGAGTTGCTATCGCCGCCCCCCGCGCCGCCGCCCGTCCCAATAGCGAGAATTTTGCTGATGCCGTCCGGCTTGGTCCATGTGCCCGAGGCGATGATGACTTGAAGCGATTGCAGGCCAGGGAGAACGCCGCCGAGCGCGGCAGCGAGCGTGGCCGGCGCTTGCAGGATATCGACGACGTACCAGGCCGCACCGTTGGAATAGATGCCGATGAGATCGTTGGTGGACAGCATCGTGTATGACGCCGAAGCGCCGTCGATGGTCTCCGTTCCTGACGGATCGACGATCAACGAATTCGCGGCAGCGGTCTTCTTGAAGACGAAGCCCTTGCCGTTTCCGACGCTCGCCGCAGAGGGCAGGTTGAACGTCACGCTGCCGCCGGTCGTGTCCGCCTCATAGGCGTTCCCAGCATCGGCCGCCGCCAGATTGACCGGCGAACCGGCGCTGGTGACCTGCACCCATGG
>DATHKV010000213.1:0-6621 GCA_035488895.1 Steroidobacteraceae bacterium | reverse complement strand
ATGTAGTTTTTGCGCATCTTGCCTGAGATATGTGCGGTAACTACATGGCCGGTCTTGAGTTTGACGCGAAATGTCGTATTGGGCAAAGTCTCGACGACTTCGCCTTCGAATTGAATTGCCTCTTCTTTTGACATGCGTCCTTGTGGTATGCGTGAAACCGCGCGCATTGTGCATAAAGCACTGGGTTAATGCAATTTGCTAAGGATCACGCAGCCACTTGCCCACCGGTGTACGCCTCGCGTACTGGCGAAGCAAGGCGACAAACTGGCTGCGCGACACCTCGCGCGCTCCTAATCGCGCCAGATGTGAGCTGGCCACCTGGCAGTCAATGACCTGAATGTCGCGCGTACGACACTCCTCGACCAAGCGCGCCAGTGCCACCTTTGAGGCATCGCGCTCCAGGCTGAACATCGATTCGCCGAAGAACACCTGTCCGAGCTGAATCCCATACAGGCCGCCCACCAGCCGATCTTCACGATAGGTCTCGACCGAGTGTCCAAATCCCAGCTCGTGCAACTGATCGTACGAGTCGATCATCTCGGAATTGAGCCAGGTGTCGGGACCGGCGCGGCGGGGCGCCGCGCAGCCGCGGATGGTGGCGCTGAAGTCGCGGTCCACGCGCGTGCTGAAACCGCCATGGCGCAGGGTTTTGCTCAAGCTGCGCGAGCAGTTGAATTCTCCCGGAAACAGCACCATCCGCGGATCCGGCGACCACCACAGGATGGGTTGCTGCGCCGAATACCAAGCAAAAACGCCGCGCTCGTAGGCGGCGAGCAACCGTGTGGGACTCAAATCGCCGCCCGCGGCCAGCAAACCCGGCGGTTCGCGCAATGCCTGATCCAGGGGCGGAAACCAATTGGGATCCGCTTGTTCTCCCAGCCAAACGAGCCGGCTCAGAGTCGCAACTCCTCGTCGGGTGTACGGTGATAGGGCACATGTTCGTTCACCGCGGCCGCATACGTGTCGACGCCGCGGGCCTCGCGCTGGGCGTAGTCGCGGATGGCAGCGGCAAATCGCGAGTCGGCGATGTAATGCGCCGAATGCGTCAAGGTCGGAACGAAGCCTCGCGGGACCTTGTGCTCTCCCTGCGTACCTGGCTCGAAGCGTTGCAGCCCCTTTTCAATGCAATACTCGATTCCCTGGTAGTAACAGGCCTCGAAATGCAGGCTGTGATAGTTGCCGCCGGCGCCCCAGTAGCGGCCGTATAGCGCCTCGCTGCCCACGAAGAATATCGCCACGGCGATGGGTTCGGCGCCGATGCGGGCAATCTTCAGCATCAGTGAGCTCGGCATGGCAGCGGCTATGCGCCTGAAAAAATCCAGGTTGAGGTACGGTTCATGGCCGTGTCGATGGAAGGTATCGGCATAAAAAGCGTAGACCGTCCTCCAAAGGGAAGGGCTCATGTCCCCGCCGTGCAGCGTGTCGAACTCGATGCCGGCTTCGGCGACCCGCCGGCGTTCACGCTTGGCCTTCTTGCGTTTTTCCGCGGTAAAGGTTGCGAGAAACGCTTCAAAGGAGCCGTAGCCCTGGTTATACCAATGAAATTGGCAGTCGCGGCGCAGTATCAGTCCGGCGCGATCGAGGACGGCGGCGGTGTCCCCGGTTGGAAACAGCACATGCCAGGAGGACAGTTGACCCTGGCTCGCGTAGTCAACGATCGCGCGGGTCAGCTTCGTGGTCACCGTTTTGGGATCCGCCTTCGGGCCCAGCAATACGCGCGGTCCGGAGACCGGCGTGAAGGGCACGGCGGTGAGCAGCTTCGGGTAGTACCGAAGCCCGTGCTGCGCATAGGCGCCGGCCCAGGAGAAGTCGAATACGAATTCGCCGCGGGAATGGGACTTGCGAAACAGGGGCATGGCTGCGACGGGGACGCCGACTGTATCCTCGATGAGAACATGCTTTGGGTCCCAACCGGTACGCGTTGATGCGCAACCGGATTCCTCCATCGCCAACAGGAACTCGTGCCGCAAGAAGGGTTGTGCGGTGCCCGCCATCGCATTCCAACTCGCCGCGTCAATTTGCGCGATGCTGTCGAGAAATCGCGCCGCGCGGAGCGTCACGCGTGGGCAGCGCGTGGCTCGGCGTGGGCCTCGGCCTCAATCCGCTCTAGGTATTTGTCGGCATCGAGCGCTGCCATGCAGCCCGTGCCCGCCGAGGTCACCGCCTGACGATACACGTGGTCCGCAACATCGCCGGCCGCAAAGACCCCCGCGACACTGGTGCTCGTGGCACCGCCGTCGCTGCCGCCCTTGACGATAATGTACCCTCCGCGCATTTCCAGCTGCTGATCGAACAACTGGGTGTTGGGCACATGCCCAACCGCGATAAACACGCCATCGACATTGATCGATCGCGTGGCATTTCCCGCCGCGGCGCGCATGCGTACGCCGGTGACTCCCGAATCGTCGCCGAGGATTTCATCGATGGTGTGATTCCAGACGATGCTGGCTTTCCCGGCCGACGCCAGCGCAAACAACCGATCCTGCAAAATTCGCTCGGCACGCAGCTTGTCGCGGCGATGCACCAGGGTGACATGCGATGCGATGTTGCTGAGATACAAGGCTTCCTCAACGGCGGTATTACCGCCGCCGACGACGGCCACCGCTTTACCGCGATAGAAAAATCCGTCGCAGGTTGCGCAGGCCGACACCCCCTTACCCCTGAAGGTCTCCTCGGAGGGCAGCCCTAAATACTGGGCGGAGGCACCCGTCGCGATGATGAGCGCGTCGCAGGTGTATTCACCGTTGTCGCCGGCCAGGCGAAAGGGTCGCTGGCGCAGATCGACTTTGTTGATATGGTCGGGGACGATTTCCGTATTGAAGCGCTCGGCGTGCCGGCGCATGCGCTCCATGAGTGCAGGTCCCTGCAGGTGCTCGACATCGCCGGGCCAGTTGTCCACATCCGTCGTGGTCATGAGTTGTCCGCCTTGCTCCAAGCCGGTGATGAGCAAGGGTTTTCGATTCGCCCGGGCCGCATAAACGGCCGCGGTGTAGCCTGCAGGTCCGGACCCCAGGATGAGGAGACGACTGTGCCTGACTACGCTCATGTATAATTTGCCTCTCGTCTTGAAAAGTCGCTTAGGGCTCTAGGAGCTTTAGCGAACGCTTAAAGGTTAGCTGAGCCATGGTAAGTAAATCTGTGGGCTCCAGCCAGTTCCTACAAGTCCACTAGCAACCTCACCGTGCGATGTTGTTGCCACACGTTCGACGGGTTACTATTACATATTATTCAATTGGTTAAGAAGTAAATATCATTAAAGGTCTAGATTTAGCCGACGCTTCGTCACCGAAGAAGCCCAAACAGAAAGCGAAACTTTCTGCGGCCGTGTCCCGCTCGTTGCGCGAGGGAACACTGTGGGTGCTGGGAGCGCTCGCGCTGCTGCTGCTGCTCGCGCTGGCCTCTTATCACCCGCACGATCCGGCTTTCTCGGACACCGGCGAACCGGGTCCTGTCGGCAATTGGATCGGGCCGGTGGGCGCGTGGCTGGCCGGATTTTTCCTCTTCCTCTTTGGACGGCCGGCCTATCTGTTTCCCGTCATGTTGGCGTACGCCGGCTGGCTGGTTCACAAAGATCAGGCGCTGCCGGACACGCGATCGCGCATCAACACGATGCTGCGGGCCTTGGGCTTCGTCCTCACGCTGGTTACCAGTTGCGGTCTCGCCAGCCTGCACTGGAGCGGCTTGGGGTTGCCGAACAGCGCGGGCGGCGCGCTCGGTGAAATGGCCGGCAGGGGCAGTGCGCAAGGCTTGAGCTTTCTGGGTGCGACGCTGCTGTTGCTGGGATTGTGGTTGGCCGGCGTGGCGTTGTTCCTCGGCGTGTCCTGGTTCGAAATCATGGACAGGTTGGGGCTGTGGGTCTTGGCGGCGATCGAGTGGGCCAAGAGCCGCATGGAGCAGCGGCGCGAACTCGCCTCCGGGCAGCTGCGTAAGCAGGCGCGCCAGGAAGTGGTGCGCGAGGAACAGAAAAAGGTTGCGCATCGGCCGCCCCCGCGAATCGAAGCGCCTGCTCCGCTGCCGCAAAAGAGCGATCGGGTTGAACGTGAGCGTCAGGTGCCGCTGTTCGATGCGCCCAAATCCAGCGAGTTGCCGGCGCTGTCGCTGCTCGATGAACCGGGTACGCGCGAACAGTCCTACTCCGACGAGGCGTTGGAGGCGATGTCGAGGCTGGTGGAAATCAAGCTGCGGGACTTCGGCATCGAGGTCGAAGTGGTGGCCGTGCAGCCCGGTCCTGTGATTACACGATTCGAATTGCGGCCGGCGCCCGGCGTGAAGGTCAGCCAGATCAGCAATCTAGCGAAGGACCTGGCGCGCGCGCTGTCCGCGATCAGCGTGCGTGTGGTCGAAGTCATTCCCGGCAAGTCCGTGGTGGGGCTGGAAATCCCCAACGAGAAGCGCGAGATCGTGACCCTGGGCGAAATCATCAAATCCAAGCCCTACGATGAAGTCGGTTCGCCGCTGGCACTGGCGTTGGGCAAGGACATCGGCGGTGTGCCCGTCGTCGCCGATCTTGCACGCATGCCGCACTTGCTCATCGCCGGCACGACCGGTTCGGGCAAGTCCGTCGGCATCAATGCCATGGTCTTGAGCCTGGTCTACAAGGCCACTCCGGAACATGTGCGCATGATCATGATCGACCCCAAAATGCTGGAGCTCTCGGTATACGAGGGTATTCCGCATCTATTGTCGCCCGTGGTCACGGACATGAAGCAGGCGGCCAATGCGCTGCGCTGGTGCGTGGCGGAGATGGAGCGGCGTTATCAGCTCATGTCCGCTCTCGGCGTGCGCAACATCGGTGGCTTCAACCGCAAGGTGAAAGACGCCGCCGATGCCGGCAAGCCGATCAAGGATCCCATTCGGATGCAGAAAATTGCGCAGGGCGTCCCCGGTATCGTCGAAGAGGACGTGCCGGAATTGACGTCGTTGCCGTTCATTGTCGTCATCATCGATGAGCTCGCGGATCTGATGATGATCGTCGGTAAAAAGGTCGAGGAACTGATCGCGCGCCTCGCCCAGAAGGCCCGCGCCTCCGGCATCCACTTGATCCTGGCAACGCAGCGACCATCGGTGGATGTCATCACCGGCTTGATCAAGGCCAATATCCCGACGCGCATCGCCTTCCAAGTCTCGGCAAAAGTGGACTCGCGCACCATCCTCGACCAGAGCGGTGCCGAGTCGCTATTGGGCCATGGCGACATGCTCTATCTGCCGCCGGGCACCTCGATCCCGACCCGGGTGCATGGCGCCTTCGTGTCCGACCAAGAGGTGCACCGCGTGGTCGCGGGGTTGAAGAACGCATCGCCTCCGGTCTATATCGACGAAATCCTGGAAGGTCCGCGCAATCCCATCCCCGGATTTCCGTCTGACGAGGAGGAGGGCGCCGAAGGGACTGCCGCCGATGCTGAAGCGGATCCTTTGTACGATGAGGCCGTGCGCATCGTCACCGAAACCCGCAAAGCATCCATCTCAGGCGTACAGAGGCGCCTCAAGATCGGCTACAACCGCGCCGCACGGCTGGTCGAGGCCATGGAAGCGGCCGGCCTCGTGGGGCCGCTGCAGTCGAACGGCAATCGAGAGATCTACGGCGCGCCGCCGCCGGAGGAATGACACCGATGCGCATTCTGAACATTCCCGCATCGTGGTTGCTGGGCGCCTTGGCGCTGATCGGCGCCGGCGCTTCGGCCTCGCCGACGACGGAGGTTGAGAAATACCTCAATGGACTGGCCACGTGGTCGGCGGACTTCACGCAAACGATCGACGATGGGCACGGCAAGGTGATGCGCAGTGCCGCGGGTAAGCTGTACCTGCAGAAGCCGGGAAAGTTTCGCTGGGATTATTCGCAGCCTTCCGAGCAGCTGATACTGGCGGACGGCAAACAAATTTGGTTTTACGACAAGGATCTACAGCAGGCCAACGTGCGCGACATGGACGCCAGTCTTGCCAACACACCGGCGGTTTTGTTGTCGGGCTCGGGATCTTTGAGCAGCCAATTCGATGTCACGGCGCTGCCGCCGAGCGACGGTCTGCAGTGGTACCAGCTGCTTCCGAAGCACCCGGAGACGGACTTCCAATTGGTGCGCATCGGATTTCGCGGCGCTGACCTCGCTTCCATGTTTCTGGCGGACAAGCTCAACCAGGTTACGCAGCTGACCTTTACCAATTCCAAGCGCAACGCAAAGTTTGCACCCGACCTGTTTACTTTTGTGCCGCCGGCGGGAGTCGACGTGATCGGGCGCCAGCCTAAGTGACGGCCGGCGAGGGTGGCTATCGGCCATTGGCCGACCGGCTGCGGCCACAGTCGCTCGACGAGTATGTGGGCCAATCTCATCTGCTGGGGATGGGTGCACCCCTGCGGCGCGCGTTGGAATCCGGCCATCCGCATTCCATGATCCTGTGGGGTCCGCCCGGCACCGGCAAAACCACATTGGCCCGGTTGATCGCCAATGGCGCGAACGCCGAATTCGTCGGACTCTCAGCGGTGCAGGCAGGAATCAAGGACATCCGCGCGGTTGTCGAGCAGGCGCGCAGCTTGCGCGGCACGCGCAACACGGTCTTGTTCTTGGACGAGGTCCATCGCTTCAACAAATCTCAGCAGGACGCATTTCTTCCGTACGTTGAGGACGG